>NZ_WBRZ01000063.1:0-22400 GCF_008923895.1 Pseudomonas sp. GXM4 | reverse complement strand
GATGACTATCGATCAAGCACCAGAGATCAGGAAACCACCCCGCCATCCGCCCGCAAATCCAGCGCCTCCACCGCTCTGATCGCCACCTGCTCATCGACATCCGACAAATCCCCACTGATCCCGATCGCGCCGAGCACTTCACCGGCCTGGTTGCGAATCAATACGCCACCCGGTGCCGGCACTACGCTGCCCTGCCCCATGCTGTTCAACGAAGAAAAAAACGCCGGGCGTTGTTGAGCGTCCTGGGCGAGCAGGCGTGAGCCTTTACCCAGGGCGATGGCACCCCAGGCTTTGCCGATGGCGATGTCGGGGCGCAGCAGGCTGGCGCCGTCTTCGCGTTGCAGGGCGATCAGGTGGCCGCCGTTATCGAGTACCGCGATGGTCAGCGGTGCGGCGTTGATGCCGCGTCCTGCGTTGATGGCTTCGCTGACCAGGTTGACTGCGACTTTCAAGGTTAAAGCGCTCATGGTGCCGTCCTCATTTTGTTATAGGGAAAGTCGTGGGACTGCGCGTTTGTGCCGCAGTCCGATGACACAAATAGAACACAATGAGTTATTTTTTTGTATACAATAATTCTCGAGAAGCGCCACATGCGACGAAAAGCCACAGCACAGCGGGCTTCCGACGAATGAAACAGGCGCTTGAGAAAATGGATTGACCTGCGCCGTCCGCCGTGAATACACTCTGCGCAAAGCCACTTGTATACAATTACAAAACGTAAAGAGGCACAAAACCATGAGCAAAATGAGAGCAATCGAAGCCGCCGTTCTGGTGATGCGCCGTGAAGGGGTTGATACCGCTTTTGGCATCCCGGGCGCAGCGATCAACCCGCTGTACTCCGCCTTGCAGAAGGTCGGTGGCATCGATCACGTCCTTGCTCGCCACGTTGAAGGCGCCTCGCACATGGCCGAGGGCTACACCCGCACCAAGGCCGGCAACATCGGCGTGTGCATCGGCACGTCCGGCCCGGCCGGTACCGACATGGTCACCGGGCTCTACAGCGCCTCGGCCGACTCGATTCCAATCCTTTGCATCACCGGGCAAGCACCCCGCGCCCGTATGCATAAAGAAGACTTCCAGGCAGTCGACATCACCAGCATCGTCAAGCCAGTCACCAAGTGGGCGACCACCGTTCTGGAGCCGGGCCAGGTGCCTTACGCGTTCCAGAAAGCTTTCTATGAAATGCGCTCCGGCCGTCCAGGCCCTGTACTGATCGACCTGCCGTTCGACGTGCAGATGGCCGAAATCGAATTCGACATCGACGCTTACCAGCCGCTGCCATTGGCCAAGCCGACTGCGACCCGCGTTCAGGTTGAAAAAGCTTTGGCTTTGCTGGATCAGGCTGAGCGCCCACTGCTGGTGGCCGGCGGCGGCATCATCAACGCCGACGCCAGCGATCTGCTGGTTGAATTCGCTGAGCTGACTGGTATTCCGGTCATCCCGACCCTGATGGGCTGGGGCACCATCCCTGACGATCACCCGCTGATGGTCGGCATGGTCGGTCTGCAGACTTCGCACCGTTACGGCAACGCGACGATGCTCAAATCCGACGTGGTGCTGGGCATCGGTAACCGTTGGGCCAACCGCCACACCGGTTCGGTTGACGTGTACACCGAAGGTCGCAAGTTCATTCACGTCGACATCGAAGGCACGCAGATCGGCCGCGTGTTCACGCCGGATCTGGGCATCGTTTCCGACGCCGCGGCAGCGCTGACCGTGTTCATCGAAGTCGCCCGTGAATGGCAAGCCGCCGGCAAGCTGAAAAACCGCAGCGCCTGGCTGCAGGATTGCCAGCAGCGCAAGGCCAGCCTGCATCGCAAGACCCACTTCGACAACGTGCCGGTCAAGCCGCAGCGCGTTTACGAAGAAATGAACCAGGTGTTCGGCAAGGACACCTGCTACGTCAGCACCATTGGTCTGTCGCAGATTGCCGGCGCGCAGTTCCTGCACGTCTACAAGCCGCGTCACTGGATCAACTGCGGTCAGGCCGGCCCGTTGGGCTGGACCATTCCGGCGGCGCTGGGCGTGGTGAAGGCCGATCCGAACCGCAAAGTCGTGGCCCTGTCGGGGGACTATGATTTCCAGTTCATGATCGAAGAACTGGCGGTCGGCGCTCAGTTCAAACTGCCATACATCCACGTCGTGGTGAACAACTCGTACCTGGGCCTGATCCGTCAGGCCCAGCGCGGGTTCGAAATGGACTACTGCGTGCAGCTGTCCTTCGATAACCTGAATGCGCCGGAACTCAACGGTTACGGGGTTGACCACATCGCAGTCGCCGAGGGCCTCGGCTGCAAGGCGCTGCGTGTGTTCGAACCGTCGGAAATCGCCCCTGCCCTGCGCAAGGCCGAACAGATGATCGAAGAGTTCAAGGTGCCGGTGATCGTCGAGATCATTCTGGAGCGTGTGACCAACATCTCCATGGGTACCGAGATCAACGCGGTCAACGAGTTCGAAGACCTGGCACTGGTCGGCAATGACGCGCCGACGGCGATTTCGATGTTGGATTAACTGCTGACTGCTCTCCCTGTGGGAGCGAGCCTGTGTGGTGAGGGGATTTATCCCCGTTAGGGCGCGAAGCGGCCTCAAAACCTGAAACCGCGGCGTATCAGGTACACCGCATACAATGGTTTACGACTGCTTCGCAGCCGAACGGGGATAAATCCCCTCGCCACAGCTCGCTCCCACAGGGGACCTCACAAGATTTACGGGAGACCACCATGCCGCGTTTCGCAGCCAACCTGTCCATGCTGTTCACCGAACAGGATTTCCTTGCCCGTTTCGACGCCGCCGCCAAGGCCGGTTTCAGTGGCGTGGAATACCTGTTCCCGTACGACTTCAGCTCGGCTGAAATCAAGGCAAAACTTGAGGCCAACGGGCTGACCCAAGTGCTGTTCAACCTGCCGGCCGGTGACTGGGCCAAGGGCGAGCGCGGTATTGCCTGCCTGCCGGATCGGGTCGAAGAGTTCCGCGCCGGGGTCGATCTGGCGATCGCCTACGCACAAGTGCTGGGCAACACCCAGGTCAACTGCCTGGCCGGTATCCGCCCGCAAGGCGTTGACGATGCCACCGTGGAAAAGACCTTCGTTGCCAACCTCAAATATGCCGCCGACAAGCTGCAAGCGGCGGGCATCAAACTGGTGATGGAAGCGATCAACACCCGCGACATTCCCGGTTTCTACCTGAACAACACGGCGCAAGCCCTGTCGATTCGCGAGCAGGTCGGCAGCGCCAATCTGTTCCTGCAATACGACATCTACCACATGCAAATCATGGAAGGCGATCTGGCCCGCACCCTGCAATCGCACCTGGGCGAGATCAACCATGTGCAGCTCGCGGACAACCCGGGGCGCAACGAGCCGGGCACTGGTGAGATCAACTACCGATTCCTGTTCGAACACCTTGATCGCATCGGCTATCAGGGTTGGGTGGGTTGCGAGTACAAACCGCTGACCACCACCGAAGCGGGCTTGGGTTGGTTGAAATCACACAACGCAATCTGACTGACCACGCATTGCAAAAAATCTGGGGCAGCTGCGCTGCCCAACGGGGATAAATCCCCTCGCCACAAAAGCTCACCAGCCATGGGTTGGGGGCACGACAAAAACAAGAGGATTTTCTCATGGCTAAAATCGGATTCATCGGCACCGGCATCATGGGCCACCCAATGGCGGCGAACCTGCAGAAAGCCGGTCACAGCCTGTTCCTGTCGCAACACCACGACGCGGCCCCGGCCGATCTGGTCGCCGCTGGCGCCGTCGCCCTGGCCAACCCGCGTGAAGTGGCGCAGGAAGCCGAATTCATCATCGTCATGGTTCCGGATACCCCGCAGGTAGACGACGTGCTGTTCCGCGCCGACGGTGTTGCCGCTGGCATCGGCAAAGGCAAAGTGGTCATCGACATGAGCTCGATCTCGCCGACCGCGACCAAAGCCTTCGCCGCCAAGATCAATGAGAAAGGCGCGCAGTACCTCGACGCGCCAGTGTCCGGCGGTGAAGTCGGCGCCAAGGCCGCCACCCTGAGCATCATGGTCGGTGGCGACGCCGATGCCTTCGAACGCGCCCTGCCGCTGTTCCAGGCCATGGGCAAGAACATCACGCTGGTCGGCGGCAATGGCGACGGCCAGACCGCCAAAGTGGCGAACCAGATCATCGTCGCGCTGAACATTCAGGCTGTCGCTGAAGCCCTGCTGTTCGCCTCGAAAAACGGTGCCGATCCGGCCAAGGTGCGTGAAGCGCTGATGGGCGGTTTCGCTTCTTCGAAGATTCTCGAAGTGCACGGCGAGCGCATGATCAAAGGCACCTTCGACCCGGGCTTCCGCATCAGCCTGCACCAGAAGGACCTGAACCTGGCCCTGCAAGGCGCCAAGGAACTGAACATCAACCTGCCGAACACCGCCAATGCCCAGCAGGTATTCAGCACCTGCGCGGCCATCGGTGGCAGCAACTGGGACCACTCGGCGCTGATCAAGGGCCTGGAACACATGGCCAATTTCTCGATTCGCGACAATAAGTAAAGCCTGCCCCGTCGCTCGTTCCCACGCTCCGCGTGGGAATGCAGCCCGGGACGCTCCGCGTCCCTGCCGAAGCGGACGCAGAGCGTCCATTGAGGCATTCCTTTGCGGCGCGTGGGAACGATCATCAGCATTAACCAAGAACAATAAGATTGGGAGCCCGCCATGTCGGTCGATCCGCAACAACTGCTGCGCGAGCTGTTTGCCACAGCCATCGACGCGGCCCATCCGAACCAAGTCCTCGAAACCCATTTGCCCGCCGATCGTACCGGCCGGGTGATCGTCATCGGCGCCGGCAAAGCCGCCGCTGCCATGGCGCAAGTGGTCGAGCGCTGCTGGGAGGGTGAAGTCACCGGCCTGGTGGTGACCCGCTACGGCCACGGCGCTCCGTGCGAAAAAATCGAAGTGGTCGAAGCCGCACACCCGGTGCCGGATGCGGCGGGTCTGGCCGTGGCCAAACGTGTGCTGGAGCTGGTCAGCAACCTGACTGAAGACGACCGCGTGATCTTCCTGCTCTCCGGCGGCGGCTCTGCCCTGCTCGCCCTGCCGGCCGAAGGCATCACCCTCGCTGACAAGCAGTCGATCAACAAAGCCCTGCTCAAATCCGGCGCGACCATCGGCGAGATGAACTGCGTGCGCAAGCACCTCTCGGCGATCAAGGGCGGCCGCCTCGGCAAGGCCTGCTGGCCGGCGACGGTTTATACCTACGCGATTTCCGATGTGCCGGGCGACCTCGCCACCGTCATCGCCTCCGGCCCGACTGTGGCCGATCCGAGCACTTCGGCCGAGGCGCTGGCGATCATCAAACGCTACGGCATCGACATTCCCGCCTCCGTGCGTACCTGGCTGCAAAGTCCGGAATCGGAAACGGTCAAACCCGGCGACCCAAGCCTGGCGCGCAGTCATTTCCAGTTGATCGCCCGCCCGCAGCAATCGCTGGACGCGGCGGCGGTGAAATGCCGGCAGGCCGGTTTCAGCACCTTGATTCTCGGCGACCTCGAAGGCGAATCCCGTGAAGTGGCGAAAGTCCACGCCGGCATCGCCCGACAGATCATCAATCACGGCCAGCCACTGGCGGCGCCGTGCGTGATTCTCTCAGGGGGTGAAACCACGGTAACCGTGCGCGGCAATGGCCGTGGCGGACGCAATGCCGAATTCCTCCTCAGCCTGACCGACAGCCTCAAAGGCCAGCCCGGCGTCTACGCGCTGGCCGGCGACACCGATGGCATCGACGGCTCGGAAGACAACGCAGGCGCGATCATGACCCCGGACAGCTACGCCCGCGCCGCCGCACTGGGTCTGAGCGCCAGCGACGAGCTGGATAACAACAACGGCTATGGCTACTTCCAGGCGCTCGATGCACTGATCGTCACCGAGCCGACCCGCACCAATGTCAACGACTTCCGCGCCATTCTGATCCTTGAGAACTGCAAATCATGACGCCTGATAAAAAGGTCAAAATCCTCGCCACCCTCGGCCCTGCGGTCGACGGTATCGACGACATCCGCGAGCTGGTCGAGGCCGGGGTCAACATCTTCCGCCTGAACTTCAGCCACGGCGATCACGCCGACCACGCCAAGCGCTATCAGTGGATCCGCGAGGTCGAGCGTCAGCTCAACTACCCGCTGGGCATTCTGATGGATCTGCAGGGGCCGAAACTGCGTGTCGGCAAGTTCGCTGACGGCAAGGTGCAGTTGCATCGCGGTCAGGCGTTCCGCCTCGATCTCGATACGACAGCGGGCGATGAGCGCCGGGTCAACCTGCCGCATCCGGAGATCATTGCCGCGCTGGAAGCCGGCATGGACCTGCTGCTCGACGACGGCAAGCTGCGTCTGCGCGTGGTCACCAAGTACAACGATGCGATCGACGCCACCGTGCTCAACGGCGGCGAACTGTCTGATCGCAAAGGTGTGAACGTGCCGCAAGCGGTGCTGGACCTGAGCCCGCTGACCGCCAAGGATCGCCGCGATCTGAGCTTCGGCCTGGAATTGGGTGTGGACTGGGTCGCGCTGTCGTTCGTACAGCGCCCACAGGACATTGTCGAAGCCCGCGCGTTGATCGGCGACAAGGCATTCCTGATGGCGAAAATCGAAAAGCCCTCGGCGGTCGAGCAACTGCGTGAGATTGCTGAGTTGAGCGACGCAATCATGGTCGCTCGCGGTGACCTTGGTGTTGAAGTGCCGGCGGAAAGCGTGCCGCAGATTCAGAAAAACATCATCACCACCTGCCGTGCGCTGGGCAAACCGGTGGTGGTGGCGACGCAGATGCTCGAGTCGATGCGCTTCTCCCCTGCCCCGACCCGCGCCGAAGTCACCGACGTCGCCAACGCCGTGGCCGAAGGCGCCGATGCGGTGATGCTCTCGGCGGAAACCGCGTCCGGCGAATACCCGCTGGAAGCCGTGCAGATGATGAGCAAGATCATCCGTCAGGTTGAAAACGGCCCGGATTATCAAACCCAGCTCGACGTCAGCCGTCCGAAAGCCGAGGCGACGGTTTCCGATGCGATCAGCTGCGCGATCCGCCGGATCAGCAACGTGCTGCCGGTGGCGGTGCTGGTCAATTACAGCGAGTCCGGCGCCTCGACGTTGCGCGCATCGCGGGAACGGCCGAAAGCACCGATCCTCAATCTGACGCCGAACCTGCAAACCGCGCGGCGCTTGAGCGTGGCGTGGGGCATTCATTCGGTGGTCAACGATCGCCTGCGTCAGGTCGACGAAGTCTGCTCGACGGCACTGGAGATTGCTCAGGCGCAAGGCATGGCCGAGCGTGGCGACACGCTGCTGATCACCGCTGGCGTGCCGTTTGGGCAGCCGGGGTCGACCAATTCGCTGCGGATCGAAACGTTGATTTAACCCCCCTCCATGATCGTTCCCACGCTCTGCGTGGGAATGCAGCCCGGGACGCTCCGCGTCCCAAGAGCAGACGCAGAGCGTCCATTGAGGCATTCCTTTGCGGCGCGTGGGAACGATCTGCACCGAATGAACTGCCATGCCTGCCAATCACTTCAACACCCACTGCCCCGACTGGGCCGAGGCTTTGCTCAACGGTTTCAGTCAGATTTTCTTCCAGCGCCATCCGCTGTGCGGGCTGCTGTGTCTGTTAGCGATTCTGCTGACCGCGCCGGTGCTGTTCGCCGGGGCGCTGCTCGGTGGCGTTGCCGGTCTGCTCACCGCGCAGCGGCGCAACTACGCCAAGGCCGATCGCCAGGCCGGGTTGTTCAGCTACAACGGCGTGCTGCTCGGCCTGCTGCTGAGCCTGTATTTCCCTTGGTCGCCACTGCTGCCGCCGTTGATTCTTGCAGCAGGCGGCTTGAGTGCGATGCTCACTCAGCAATGGCTCAAACACGTGTACCGCAGTCGCGCCATACCGGCGTATACCTCGCCGTTCGTGGCGATCAGCTGGGTGCTGCTGATGTTCGCCGAGCCGTCCGCGCCGGCGGCATCGGTCGACCTGAACACGACAAATCTGCTGGCCGCTGAACTGCGCGGATTCGGCCAGGTGATGTTTCTCGACCATCCATTGGCCGGGGCGTTGATTGCCAGCGGTTTGCTGATTGCTGATCGCCGCGCGTTCTGCTGGGCGCTACTGGCGTCGGCGATCGGCCTCGGCTCGAGTCTGCTGCACCACGAAACCTCCGCCGCGCTGCTTGGGCTCGGTGGCTACAACGCCGTACTCGCCGCCCTCGC
Source organism: Pseudomonas sp. GXM4 (assembly GCF_008923895.1). Taxonomy (NCBI): domain Bacteria; kingdom Pseudomonadati; phylum Pseudomonadota; class Gammaproteobacteria; order Pseudomonadales; family Pseudomonadaceae; genus Pseudomonas; species Pseudomonas sp. GXM4. Next base: position 14,201 of record NZ_WBRZ01000063.1, on the reverse strand, counting down.
CTTCAGCGCTCAACGACAAAATCCGTGGCTGCCGCTGCTCGCCATTGTCCTGGCGCTGCTGGTGACGCCGCTGTTTGCCGCCCTTGGGTTGGCGACGCTGACCGCGCCGTTCATCCTCGCCTGCTGGTTGATTCGTGCCGGTATTCAAATGCTTGGCAAAGCGTCGCTTGCGCATGAGTCTTGCGCTCACGAGGAGAATCACCCTAGGCTGCGCTGATCTTCGATTCAGGCGTTATCCATGGACAGCAGCAACAATTGGCGCGAACGGCTCTACGTCATGATTTTCCAGAGCGACACCCCGGCCGGGCGTCGCTTCGACGGCATCCTGCTGGTGATCATCCTCGCCAGCCTGGTGATCGTGATGCTCGACAGTATCGACAGCATTCACCGTAATTACGCCGACGTTCTGGCCTATATCGAGTGGGGCTTCACGGCGATTTTCCTCGGCGAGTACATCCTGCGTCTGTACTGCTCGCCCAAGCCACTGCGCTATGCCTTCAGCTTTTATGGCCTGGTGGATCTGCTGGCGATCGTGCCGGGCATCCTCGCGCTGTATTACAGCGATGCGCAGTATCTGCTGATCATCCGCATCATTCGGATGCTGCGGATTTTCCGCGTGCTCAAGCTCAGCCCGTATCTCAAGCAAGCCAACTATCTGATGTCGGCGCTGCGCGGCAGCAAGCAGAAAATCGTCGTGTTTCTGGTCAGCGTGTGCACGCTGGTGACGGTGTTCGGCACGCTGATGTACGTGATCGAAGGCCCGGAGCATGGCTTCACCAGTATTCCCAAGGGCATCTATTGGGCGATCGTGACCTTGACCACTGTGGGCTTCGGCGACATCGTGCCGAAGACGCCGCTGGGCCAGGTGATTTCTTCGCTGGTGATGATCACCGGTTACTCGATCATAGCCGTGCCCACAGGGATTTTCACCGCTGAGCTGGCCAACGCCATGCGCGGCGAACAGCTGCAACATGACTGCCCGGGCTGCCAGAAAAAGACCCACGAGCAGAGCGCAGCGTTCTGTTCGCGCTGCGGCAGTCAGCTGTTCAAGAAAGTGGAATAAGCACAGAGCTTTTTAATCTTTAAGCGACTATGCGAGGCCCGCTATAGTCGCTGGCAAATCGCCTCATTTTTGACACGACACCCCACAGAACAAGGAATGCGCAGTGAAAAAACTCTTTGGCGCCTCACTTCTCGCCGCCGGCCTGGCCTTGGCCAACATCGCCCAGGCAGCACCGACGCTGCTCAACGTTTCCTACGACGTGATGCGCGATTTCTACAAGGACTACAACACTGCGTTCCAGAAGCACTGGCAAGCCGAGCACAACGAAAACATCACCGTGCAGATGTCCTTCGGCGGCTCGAGCAAGCAGGCGCGTTCGGTGATCGACGGCCTGCCGGCTGACGTCATCACCATGAACATGGCCACCGACATCAATGCCCTCGCCGACAACGGCAAACTGGTCCCGGACAACTGGGTCACGCGCCTGCCGAACAACAGCGCACCGTTTACCTCGGCCACGGTGTTCATCGTCCGCAAGGGCAACCCGAAAGCCTTGAAAGACTGGCCGGACCTGCTCAAGGACGGCGTTCAGGTCATCGTGCCCAACCCGAAAACTTCCGGTAATGGCCGCTACACCTACCTGTCAGCCTGGGGCTACGTGCTGAAAAACGGCGGCGATGAGAACAAGGCCAAGGATTTCGTCGGCAAGCTGTTCAAACAGGCGCCGGTGCTCGACACCGGTGGCCGCGCCGCCACCACCACGTTCATGACCAACCAGATCGGCGACGTGCTGGTGACCTTTGAAAACGAAGCGGAAATGATCGCTCGCGAGTTCGGTCGCGATCAGTTCGAAGTCATCTACCCAAGCGTCTCCGCAGAAGCCGAGCCACCGGTTTCGGTGGTCGATAAAGTCGTCGACAAGAAAGGCTCGCGCGCTGCGGCTGATGAGTATCTGAAGTACCTGTGGTCGCCGGAAGGACAGGAAATTGCGGCGGCCAACTACCTGCGCCCGCGTGACCCGGCGGTGCTGGCGAAGTACACCGACCGTTTCCCGAGAGTCGATTTCCTTTCGGTGGAGAAGACGTTTGGTGACTGGCGCACGGTGCAGAAAACCCACTTCAATGATGGTGGCGTGTTCGATCAGATTTACAGCGGGCAGTAAGGCTTGATCTGAAAAATCAAAAGGCGACCCACCGGGTCGCCTTTTTGTTGCGTGGGAATACTGGTCATTACACGGCGTAATAACAGTTATCATCCGAAAACGTCTTCTGCCAGTCCACGTTGTCCATTAGCCTCAGCCCTTTCCTGTGCCCGACCCGAGATCCCCTATGACCACCACTCCTCACGCAATGACCCGAGGCATGGTCCTGCTGTTCGCGTTCTGCTGCGGCGCCATCGTTGCCAACATCTACTACGCACAACCGATTATTGGCCTGATCGCGCCGGACATCGACCTCTCCGACACCATGGCCAGTTTCATTGTCTCGCTGACGCAGATCGGCTATGCGTTGGGCCTGTTCTTTCTGGTGCCGCTGGGGGATCTGCTGGAGAACCGGCGGCTGATGATCATCACCACGGTCGTGGCGATTGCCAGTCTGCTTGGCGCAGCGTTTACCGAGCAACCGAACGTATTTCTGCTGATCTCGTTGCTGGTCGGCTTCAGCTCGGTGTCGGTGCAGATCCTGATTCCGCTGGCCGCGCATCTGGCGCCGGAAGAATCCCGTGGTCGCGTGGTGGGCGGGATCATGGGCGGTTTGCTGCTGGGCATTCTGTTGGCGCGACCGGTGTCGAGTGTGGTCGCCGATCACCTCGGCTGGCGCGCCATGTTCATGATCGCCGCAGCGTTGATGGCGGCAATCAGCGTGGTGCTGGCACTGACCGTGCCCAAGCGCCAGCCGGATCACAGCGCAACTTATGGCCAATTGATCGGCTCGCTGTGGACACTGCTGCGCCAGCAACCGGTGCTGCGTCAGCGGGCGTTTTACCAGGGTTGCATGTTTGCCACGTTCAGCCTGTTCTGGACCGCCGTGCCACTGGAACTTGCACGCAACCATGGCCTGTCGCAAAGCGAAATCGCGATCTTCGCTCTGGTGGGCGCCATCGGTGCCATCGCCGCGCCAATCAGCGGCCGCCTCGCTGATGCCGGTCACACACGCATCGCCTCGCTGCTGGCCATGCTGTTCGCCAGCCTGAGTTTCCTCCCCGCCTTCATCCACCCGGCCTACAGCGTCATCGGCCTGGCCGTGACCGGCGTGGTGCTGGACTTCTGCGTGCAGATGAACATGGTCCTCGGCCAACGCGCGGTGTACTCGCTGGACGCGAAAAGTCGTGGCCGTTTGAACGCGCTGTACATGACCAGCATCTTCATCGGCGGCGCCTTCGGCTCCTCGGTGGCCAGCGCGGTGTACGAGCATGGCGGCTGGTTGTGGATCGTGATTGTTGGTAGCGTGTTTCCGTTGTTGGCGTTGGTGCGGTTTCTGAGTGTTTCACGACGCGCTTCATTGGCCACGGCTTAAGGCTTCAAAAGCTTCGCGAGCAAGCTCGCTCCCACAGGTTTTGGGTGACCTTCGAATCACTGCAAAGCACAAAACCAGTGTGGGAGCGAGCCTGCTCGCGAAGGCGTCAGCTCAGATCATGTTTGCACCGACTGACACACCGCTTTCGCGAGCAGGCTCGCTCCCACAATTGGACGTACCTTCAATACCGAACCAGTTTCTCCATCGCCGCATCCGCCAGAAACGAAGAGCGGCTTTTGACGTTATGCTCGCGTACATAGCGATCAATACGCTGAATCACATAGCCGGGCAGCGTAACGTTGACCTTTTCGGTCTTGCCCAGGTACGGCGAGATATCCAGCTCCAGCATGCCCCAGCCCATCTCGGCAAAATCCGGATGATTGCGATGCGCCGCTGCCGAGGTCGGCATCGGAATCGCCTGACCGGCCGCCGCGATCTCTTGCAGCATGAGGTGAGCCACTTCCACGGCCGCGTTGTAGGCCTCCTCAAAGCTGTCCCCGGCCGTGACTGCGCCGGGAATATCGGGGATCTGAATGCCGATGGCAGTGTTCTCGTCACCCCACTCGATGCAGATGGGATATTGCATTACGGATCTCCTTCATGACGGGTTGGCGGGCTGAATAACCCCGCGCGCCGCCGAATGCTTTTGATTGTCCCCAGCGGTAAATCCTTTTTCGGATGCGGGACGGCAATCGTGTTCGGGTTGTAACGATGAGTGAAGATGTGATGACTGCCCGCAACCCGATCCAGCGTCCAGCCCGCCTCCTCCAGCTCCTTCATCAATAGCCTGCTCTGCACCAACCGCCTCCTTGGCTTGGCCCATTAAAAATAACTCTAGAGTTATCTTTACTCAAGCGCAGAATGGGACGGGGTGACGGTTGGTTGTTTTACAAGGTGTGATTCAAACGGCAAAAAAAACGGCGATCCCAAGATCGCCGTTTCTCTTACTGCCCGAACTTCTTGCCCAACCCCGGCGGGACGCCGTGGATGTTGGTGTCTTCCCACGGGCCGTTGGGGCTGACCGAGCGGCTCCAGCCGTTGTTCCAGCGGTAGTAGGTGCGCTGGCGGTAGAAGGTGTTGGTCTGGTCGTCGAGCACGTAGACGCCGAGTTTCTGGTCCCAGTGGCTGTTGCCGCCCGGTGGCGGGGCGAAGCTGGCCGAGGTACGTGGCACGGGCTTGGCGGGTTTGGCCGGGATGCTTTTGCCGGGGGTCGGCGAGGTCGACGGGGTCGGGCTTGGCTGAGACGGCGGGATCGGCGGCAGGCTGGTGGTCGGTTCCGGGCGTTGTACCGCACATGCACTCAAGCCCAGGGCCAGTGTGAGGACTGTGATGCGGGCGATGGTGTGCATGGCGGTGCTTTCCTGTTGGGTCCGGTTACTTGTCCGGGCTGTCGATGGTCAGTTTTTGTGGCGCGGTGGTGCTGCTGGCCACTGGGCCGCTGCGACCAATCCACTCACCGGCAGTCGGTTGACCGGCCCGTGAGATACGCGCAACCAGTTGGACTTCAGGGAAGTTGGACAGTTTCAACTGCGGCATCATTGCGTCGGCATCGCCCAGTTCGACGGTCACCGGCAGGTCAGCCACGGTCAGACGTTTGGCCGCCAGCGGCGCCGGTGGGCCAGAAGTGGCGCGGGCGAAGATGAACACGCTGTCGCCCGGTTGCACCTTGCTCTTGAGGTCGCTGGCCAGATCAACGCTGACTGTCAGCAACGCGCTTTTCGGCGCCGCTGCCTCGGCAACTTTGCCGCCGCTGGCTTTCAAGCGTTCGGCGGCACGCTCGATGCCGCCTTGCAGCGCAACGCGAGAGTTGTCATCCGGCGGCAGTTGCGCGAGCAGGCGATTCCAGTAGTCGATGGCCTCCTGATAACGCTCGCCTTCGAACGCGGCGATGCCGAGCAGGCCGAGGCTGGTAACTTCCTTCGGATCGGCCTTCAGCGCTTCGTCGGTCAGTTTCTGAATCTGCTCCGACCACTTTTTACCGTCAGCAAAATACTGCGCCTGCGCCCACTGGCCGAGCAGTTCCGGCTGGCGACCGGCGAGGTTGGCGGCGCGTTCGAACATCTTCGCCGCGTCTGCCGGACGGTCTTGAGCCATGTAGGTACGGCCGAGGAAATACAAGCCTTCAGCGGAATCCGGTTGCGCGGCAACCGCACGTTCCAGACGCTGGGTCATCTCTTCCATCGACTGCGGTGCCTGAGCGAATTCGCGGGTCAGTTCGACCTTGTCGGCGGCGCCGAAATGCAGGTACAGACCGAGACCCAGCACCGGTACCAGCACGGCGGCCAGCAGCGGCAACGGTTTACCCAGGCGCGAGACACGCGGCGCGACGGCGCCTTCGGTGTCGGCGAGCAGTTCACGCGCAGCTTCCGCGCGGCCGCTGTCCAGTTGCGCGGCGTCGAGCACGCCCTCGGCCTGCTGCGCTTGCAGCTCGGCCACCCGTTCCTGGTACAGCGCGACGTTCAACGCGGTGCGATCTTCTTCCCGCTGGGCGCGGCGTTCGCGCAGTACCGGGATCAGCAGAAAACTCAGGGCGACCAGAAGCAACAGCCCTGCGGCGAGCCAGAAATCAATCATTCTTGGTTTTTATCCAACAGTTGGTCGAGGCGCTGACGTTCTTCGGCAGACAGCGATGACGGCGTTTCGGCGCGTTGCCCGCGACGCCTGCGCACGATCAGCGCGATCACCACGAATCCACCGAGCAGCAGCCCGGCCGGGCCGAACCACAGCAGCGCGGTCTTGGCATTGAGCGCCGGTTTGTAGCGGACGAAATCACCGTAGCGATCGACCATGAAGTCGATGATCTGCTGATTGTCCTTGCCCTCGCCGAGCATGCGGAAAATCTCTTTGCGCAGGTCGGCGGCAATCGGTGCGTTGGAGTCGGCGATGTCCTGGTTCTGGCATTTGGGGCAGCGCAGTTCCTTGGTCAGTTCGCGGAAACGCTCGCGGTCGCCCTCTTTGGCAAATTCGTAGGTGTCGATGGCCGCATGGGCGACACCGGCCAGGCTCAAACCCAGCACCACCGCTGCGAGAAAACCCTTCATGGCTTGGCCTCATCGACCAGCGCCTGATACTTGGCCGCGAGTTTTTCGCGCCAGACCTGCTCGTCGATCACCCCGACGAACTTGTCGCGGATGATGCCTTTGGCGTCGATGAAGAAGGTTTCCGGCGCGCCGTAGACACCAAGATTCAAGCCCAGCGAACCCTCGTCGTCACGAATATCCAGCGCATACGGATTGTGAAAATCGGCCAGCCACTTCAAGGCGTCGGCATTGGTGTCCTTGTAGTTGATGCCGTAGATCACCACGCCGCGCTCGGCGAGTTTGTTCAGCACCGGGTGCTCGACGCGGCAGGAGATGCACCAGGTGCCCCAGACATTGACCAGCGCCGGTTTGCCGAGAATGTCGGCCTTGGTCAGCGTCTTGTCACCCTGCACACTCGGCAGGGAAAACTCCGGGAACGGCTTGTCGATCATCGCCGACGGCAGCTCCGCCGGATCCAGATACAGCCCACGATAAAGACACACTGCCACCAGCAGAAAAATCGCCAGCGGCAACAACATCAACCAACGCCTCATGCCGCCGCTCCCGTCATGCCCAGCGCTTCGCGCACTTTGCTTTTCACCTTGACCCGATAACGCCGATCCAGCGCCGCCAGCAAACCACCCAATCCGGTGAGCAAGCCGCCGAACCAGATCCAGCGCACGAACGGTTTGACGTGAACGCGCACGGCCCAGGCGCCGTTATCCAGCGGCTCGCCGAGGGCTACGTAGAGATCGCGAGTGAAACCGGCATCGATGCCGGCTTCGGTCATCACCGAGTTCTGCACGGTGTACAGACGTTTTTCCGGATGCAGCACGCTGATTTCCTTGCCGTCGCGAATGACGCGGATGGTGCCTTTGTCGGAGGTAAAATTCGGCCCCTCGAAATGCTTGGCGCCTTCGAAGACGAACTGATAGCCGGCCAGATCCATCGACTCGCCCGGCGCCAGACGCAGGTCGCGCTCGGCACTGTTCTGGCTCGACAACACCACGCCCAACGCGCACACGGCGATGCCGAGGTGGGCGATCTGCATGCCCCAATAACTGCGGGTCAGCGTCGGCAAACCTTTGATCAGGCCTTTGTGCCGGGTCTTGTCGGACAGATCGCGCACGCCGGCGAGCAACACCCACGCCGCCAGCAGGAACGTCGCGATCACTGCCCAGTTGAAATCGCCGTACGCCACGCCGGCCACCACGGCCAATGCGACGCTGCCGAGCAGCACCGGAGTGAGCATGCTCGCCAGCCATTTCACTGGCGTGTCCTTCCAGCGCACGATCACACCGATCGCCATGACCAGCATCAGCAACGCCATCAACGGGATGAACAACGCGTTGAAGTATGGCGGGCCGACCGACAGCTTGGCGCCGCTGATGGCATCAAGAATCAGCGGATACAACGTGCCAAGCAGGATCATCGATGCAGCCACGACCAGCACCAGGTTGTTGCCCAGCAGCAAAGTCTCACGCGACCACAGATTGAAGCCAACCTGACTTTTCACCACCGGCGCACGCAGCGCAAACAGCGTCAGCGAACCGCCGACCACGAACAGCAGGAAAATCAGGATGAACACACCGCGCTCGGGATCCGAAGCGAAGGCATGCACCGAAGTCAGCACGCCCGAGCGTACGAGGAAGGTGCCGAGCAGGCTCAACGAGAACGCGGCGATCGCCAGCAACACCGTCCAGCTCTTGAACACGCCACGCTTTTCGGTAACCGCCAGCGAGTGAATCAGCGCGGTGCCGACCAGCCACGGCATGAACGAGGCGTTTTCCACCGGGTCCCAGAACCACCAGCCGCCCCAGCCGAGTTCGTAATACGCCCACCACGAACCGAGGGTGATGCCGATACCGAGGAAGGCCCAGGCGACGATGGTCCATGGCCGCGACCAGCGCGCCCACGCTGCATCGAGACGCCCGCCGAGCAGCGCGGCGATAGCGAACGCGAACGCTACCGAGAAACCGACGTAACCCATGTACAGCATCGGCGGATGCACGATCAGGCCAATGTCTTGCAGCAACGGGTTAAGGTCGCGACCGTCGGCGGGAATCTGCGGCAGGATCCGCGAAAACGGGTTCGAGGTCAGAATCAGGAACAGCAGGAAACCGGTGCTGATCATGCCCATCACCGCCAGTACCCGGGCGAGCATGACTTGCGGCAACTGCCGGGAGAACACCGACACGGCGAAGGTCCAGCCGCCGAGGATCAACGCCCACAGCAGCAGCGAACCTTCGTGGGCGCCCCACACCGCGCTGAATTTGTAGTACCACGGCAGCGCGCTGTTGGAGTTCATCGCCACGTAGCCGACCGAGAAATCGTCGGTCATGAACGCGTAGGTCAGGCAGCCGAAGGCAAACAGCAAAAAGGCAAACTGGCCCCACGCCGCCGGTTGCGCCAGGCTCATCCACAAGCGGTCACCGCGCCACGCGCCGAGCATCGGCACCAGCGCTTGGACGAGTGCAAAACACAGCGCGAGGATCATCGCCAGATGGCCCAGCTCAGGAATAAACAGTGCGGCGGCCATCGATCAACCCTCCTTCACAGGCGTCGGCGCGGATTGACCGCTGTCCTTGAGCGCTTTGGTCACTTCCGGCGGCATGTACTTCTCGTCGTGCTTGGCCAGCACTTCATCAGCCACTACCACGCCATCGGCGTTGAGCTTGCCGAGGGCGACGATGCCCTGCCCTTCGCGGAACAGATCCGGGAGGATGCCGCGATAGGCGATGGTCACGGATTTGTTGAAATCGGTGACGACGAATTTGACGTCCAGCGAATCCTTGGAGCGTTGCAGCGAACCGGCCTCGACCATGCCGCCGGCGCGGATGCGCGTGTCCTGCGGCGCTTCGCCGTTGGCGATCTGCGTCGGCGTGTAAAACAGATTGATGTTTTCCTGCAGCGCGCTCAGGGCCAGGCCAACAGCAGCGCCCACTCCGACCAGAATCGCCAGAATGATGATCAGACGTTTTTTGCGCAGCGCATTCACTTGCCGTTCTCCCGGCGCAGACGACGCGCCTCTTGTTGCAAATAACGCTTGCGCGCCGCAATCGGCGCCACCACGTTGAGGGCCAGCACCGTCAGGCAGATGCCGTAGGCCGACCAGACATACAGGCCGTGATGGCCCATGGCGAGAAAATCGCCGAATGAAGCAAAACTCATCGCGCCGCCTCCAGACTCTGCTGCACTTCAGCTTTCACCCAACTGGCGCGGGCCTCGCGCTTGAGCACTTCCAGACGCATGCGCAGCAACAGCACGGCGCCGAAGAAGCAGTAGAAACCCAGCACCGTCAGCAGCAGCGGCAGCCACATTTCCGCGGGCATCGCCGGCTTTTCCGTGAGGGTGAACGTCGCGCCCTGGTGCAGGGTGTTCCACCACTCCACCGAGTATTTGATGATCGGAATGTTGATCACGCCAACAATCGCCAGCACCGCGCAGGCCTTGGCGGCGCTGTCGCGATTGCTAATGGCATTGCCCAGCGCGATCACGCCGAAATACAGAAACAGCAGAATCAGCATCGAGGTCAGGCGCGCATCCCAAACCCACCACGAGCCCCAGGTCGGCTTGCCCCAGATGGCCCCGGTAACCAGCGCCACGGCAGTCATCCACGCACCTATCGGTGCGGCGCATTGCAGGGCAACGTCGGCCAGCTTCATTTTCCACACCAGCCCGACCACACCGCACACCGCGAGCATCACGTAGATCGACTGGGCGAGCATCGCCGCTGGCACGTGGATATAGATGATGCGAAAGCTGTTGCCTTGCTGGTAATCCGGCGGCGCGAAGGCCAGGCCCCAGACCACGCCAACGCCGATCAGCAGCAACGCTGCAATGCTCAACCACGGCAGGAACTTGCCGCTGATGCCGTAGAACCACTTGGGCGAGCCGAGCTTGTGAAACCAGGTCCAGTTCATACTGTTTCCATCACGGTTGCCGCTCATCATCGCGAGCTGGCAGAGGGTCATGCCTTTCTTCTGGAAGAAGTGGTCAATTTTTGACCAGGCCTCATTATTATTCGCCGACGCTGATCTTCAGGCCAGCGGCTATTGCAAAGGGTGTCAGGGTGATCGCCAGCGCTGTGAGGCTGGCCATCCACAACAGGTATCCGGTCGCCGGCATGCCCTGCAACGCCGCTTGCAACGCGCCACTGCCAAGGATCAACACCGGGATGTACAACGGCAGAATCAGCAGCGCCAGCAACAGGCCGCCGCGCTTCAGGCCGACCGTCAGCGCCGCGCCGACTGCACCGAGCAGGCTCAACACCGGCGTACCGAGCAACAACGACAGCAGCAGCACCGGCAGACACGCAGCGGGCAAGCCGAGCATCAACGCCAGCAACGGCGACAGCAGCACCAGTGCCAGACCGGAGAACAGCCAGTGTGCCAGCACCTTGGCCAGGACCAGAAGCGGCAGCGGGTGCGACGAAAGGACCCACTGCTCCAGCGAGCCGTCTTCGAAGTCACTGCGAAACAATCCGTCCAGCGACAGCAGGACCGACAACAACGCCGCCACCCAGACTAACCCCGGGGACAGGTTTTGCAAGACTTGAGTTTCCGGGCCGACGGCCAGCGGGAAAAGGGCAATGACGATGGCAAAGAAAATCAGCGGATTGGCCAGCTCCGCCGGGCGGCGGAACAGCAGTCGCGATTCGCGGGCAAGCAGCAGGCCGAAGACGCTCATACCGCCCATTTCCCCAGATCGATGTCGCGATAACCGGCCGGCATGCGGCTCAGGGTGTGGTGGGTGGTCAGCACCACCAGACCGCCGCGTTCGCAGTGGCCGGCCAGATGCTCTTCCAACTGAGCGACGCCCTGCTTGTCCAGCGCGGTGAACGGTTCGTCGAGAATCCACAACGGCGGGCTGTCCAGATACAACCGCGCCAGCGCCACACGGCGCTGTTGGCCGGCGGAAAGACTGTGGCAGGGAACGTCTTCGAAACCGCGCAATCCTACTGCTGCCAGCGCCTGCCAGATCGTCTCGCGTTCGGCGGGATGATGCAGGGCGCAGAGCCAGGAAAGGTTTTCTTCAGGAGTGAGCAGATCCTTGATCCCGGCGGCGTGGCCGATCCACAACAGGTTTCGCGCCAGTTCGCTGCGTTGCTCGGTCAGCGGCTGACCGTTGAGCAGCACCTGGCCGTCGGTGGGTTGCATCAAACCGGCGAGCAGACGTAAAAGGCTGGTCTTGCCGCTGCCGTTGGGGCCGCTGATCTGCACCATGTCACCACTGGCCAGGCGCAATTCGAGCTTTTCGAAAAGCAGCCTGAGATCGCGTTCACACGCCAGGGCAACGGTTTGCAGGACAGGACTGGTCAAGGGATCACGGGCCTTATACGGTTCAAGTCGGCTCTGGAGCGGCCGTTAAAGAGATGCAGCATAGATGCTTTGATCGCTCGATCTGGCGAGCTGGATCAAACAATTGCCAGGTTTTTTGAACGAAGCGCACGACGCGCGGCATTATACATGCCGTGCCTTACTCTCAAGAGCGCAATTTCCTCAGGTTGTGTCCGCGTATGACAGGCGAAATGAACATCCTCCCGCTGCCGCCCACCGTGCCGGCGAGCGCTCGCCCGCAGACGGGTGAACTGCTCAAGCTGCTGACGCCGGTCGAGGGCTTGATCGGCGCGGGGCAAAGCGCCAAGGCTGAGGTGTTGTCGCTCAAGCAGGCCGATCAGACCTTTGAATTGCTGCTCAAGGTGACCCTCGACAGCGGCCGTCAGACCACCGTGCAGGCCAGCAGCAACCTGCCGTTGCCACAGGGCACCAACCTGGCGATCACTCAGCCGTCGGCCGGCAATCTGGCGATCACCGTACAACAAGCGATTGCCAGCAGCGTCGCCACCCTGACCCGCATCGATACCGCGCAATTGCCCGCCGGCACCTTGCTGCAAGGCAAAGTCGTGACCTCGCAAGCTCTGCCGCAGACGCCGGGGCAAGCGGCGGTATTTCGCTCGATGGTCACCCTGCTCAACACCGCATTGAGCGGCAGCACTTTGACCGTCGACAGCCCGCAACCGCTGCGCATCGGCACCCTGTTGTCGGCGCAGGTGCAGGATGCGCAGACCCTCAAATTCGTGCCGCTGAGCAGCCGTCAGGAACAACTGGCGGTGAGTCAGCAATTGCTCGGTCAGCAAAGTCGTCAGGGCTCGCTCGATGGCTTGCTGAAGTTGTTGCAGAGCCTGCCGCCATCCAGCGATCAAACTTCGGCCGATCTGCGCGCGGTGGTCGACAAGTTGCTCGCCAGCCTGCCGGACGTGCAACAAATGAGCACCGCCAAAGGCGTGGCGCTGGCCTTGGCCAACAGCGGTGCGTTCCTCGAAGCGAAACTGCTCGGCGGACAAAACCCGACTCTCGCCCCGGACATGAAAGCCGACCTGCTCAAGCTGATCGCGCAACTGACCCCGGGCCTGCCGAGCAACACCAATTTCAATGCGATCATCGCCGCCAATACCCTGGCGCAAGCGCTGCCGAGTTTCGTCCGGAACGCCCTCGGCACCCTCGGCCAAGTCAGCGCCAAACCGGTGCCGAGCAGCTTCCCGTTGCCTGAACGACTGCTGGCGAAACTGGAAGGCGAAGGTGATCTCGAACAACTGCTGCGCCTCGCCGCCGCTGCGGTGTCGCGTCTGCAGAGCCACCAGCTGTCGAGCCTGGAACAGACCGGCGTCACTGACGATGGCCGCCTGCTCAGCACCTGGCAGCTGGAAATCCCCATGCGCAACCTGCAGGACATCGTGCCGTTGCAGGTCAAATTCCAGCGTGAAGAAGCGCCGGAGCGCGAACCGCAGCCGCACGAACGCCGCGATGAGCGCGAAGCCAAACAGCAACTGTGGCGCGTCGATCTGGCCTTCGATCTGGAACCGCTCGGGCCGATGCAGATTCAGGCGCAACTGATCGCCGGCAGCCTGTCCAGTCAGCTGTGGGCTGAGCGTCCGTACACCGCCGACCTGATTGAGAACAACCTGTTCGCCCTGCGCCAGCGCTTGCTCGACTCCGGGCTCAACGTCGGCGACCTCGACTGCCACCACGGCACTCCGCCGCAAGGCAACCAAACCCGCCTCGAACACCGCTGGGTCGACGAAACCGCATGAACGATTCCACTGCCCCACGCCAGGCCATCGCCCTCAAATACGACGGCAACCACGCCCCGACCCTCACCGCCAAGGGCGACGAAGAACTGGCCGAAGAAATTCTGCGCATCGCTCGCGATTACGAAGTGCCCATCTACGAAAACGCCGAACTGGTGCGCCTGCTGGCGCGGATGGAACTGGGCGACAGCATTCCCGAAGAGCTCTATCGCACCATCGCCGAGATCATCGCGTTTGCCTGGAACCTGAAAGGCAAATTCCCCGAGGGACAGGACCCGAACGCGCCGATGGTCGAGAAGGACGTCACTGATCGCGGGGATGATTACTGAGACTTCGAAGACGCCTTCGCGAGCAAGCTCGCGAATAGGCCATCAGCTTGAGCGCAAAAATCAGTTCTTCTTGATCGTTCCCACGCTCCGCGTGGGAATGCCGCCCGTGACGCTCCGCGTCACATTTCACAGGCGGAACGCGGAGCGTCCCAGGATGCGTTCCCACGCAGAGCGTGGGAACGATCTCAATCCTGAAAGCAAAAGATCGCAGCCGTCGGCAGCTCCAACGTGAATCCCGATGCA
>NZ_WBRZ01000062.1:0-22690 GCF_008923895.1 Pseudomonas sp. GXM4 | reverse complement strand
GATTTATGGATATATAAATCAGCTGGTAAGGTCACTTCCATTGAAGCGAGATCGCAGCCTGCGAATCGCCTGTAACGCTTAAAGGAATCTGCAATGCTGGTCGTCTCACTCGGTGGCAGCCCCAGCCTGCGCTCCCGTTCCGGGGTGCTGCTGGAGCGTTCGCAACGCTGGTTGCAACAGCAAGGGGTGGAGGTGGTGAGTTATCAGGTGCGGGACTTCCCGGCCGAGGATCTGCTCCACGCGCGCTTCGACAGCCCGAAGGTCCTCGACCTGCTGCAACAGATCGCAAACGCCGATGGCCTGCTGATCGCCACACCGGTGTACAAGGCCTCGTTTTCCGGTGCGCTGAAGACCCTGCTGGATCTGCTCCCCGAGCGCGCCTTGAACCACAAGATTGTCTTGCCGATGGCCACGGGCGGCAGCATCGCCCACATGCTGGTGGTCGATTACGCGCTCAAGCCTGTGCTGTCGGCACTCAAGGCCCAGGAAATGCTTCAGGGGATTTTCGCCGAGGACAGCCAGATTGCTTATGGCGAAGGCAGTGCCGCCGCGCAACTGGCGCCGGCCCTGGAGCAACGGTTACACGAGGCCCTGGACCAGTTCATCGGCGCCATGGCGCGCCGGCCGAAACCGCTGGAGCCAGGCCTGCTGAACGAACGTTTGTTGAGTGCTCGCTGGAGCATTTAAGCCTTATCGAATTTTGAAGTACTGGCCTTACTCGCCCGCCAACGGGCAAGCAGGTGCAGCCACAACCCAACAGCAAAAAGGAGAGCGCTATGCGCACTGTATTTTTGCGTCGTGGTCTGGTCGCTCTGTTTGCTGCGGCTGTCACCTTCGGCGCCATCACCCAAGCTCAAGCCGAGACATTGCGGATCGGTTATCAGAAGTACGGCACGCTGGTGCTGCTCAAAGCCAAAGGCACGCTGGAAAAACGCCTCGCCGCGCAAGGCGTCGACGTGCAATGGACCGAGTTTCCCGGCGGCCCGCAGCTGCTCGAAGGCCTCAACGTCGGCTCAATCGACTTTGGTGTGACCGGCGAAACCCCACCGGTTTTCGCCCAGGCCGCTGGCGCGGATCTGCTCTACGTCGCCTATGAACCACCAGCGCCGAACAGTGAAGCGATCCTCGTGCCGAAAGACTCGCCGATCAAATCGGTGGCCGATCTCAAAGGCAAGAAAGTCGCCCTGAACAAAGGCTCCAACGTGCACTACCTGCTGGTGCGTGCACTGGAAGACGCCGGCCTCAAGTACAGCGATATTCAGACCGTGTTCCTGCCGCCGGCCGATGCCCGCGCTGCGTTCGAACGTGGCAGTGTCGACGCCTGGGTCATCTGGGATCCGTATCAGGCCGCTGCCGAGAAACAGCTGCAAGCGCACACCCTGCGTGACGGCAAAGGCATCGTCGACAACCATCAGTTCTACCTCGCGACCAAACCTTACGCGCAGAAAAATCCCGAGGTGATCAAGACCCTCGTCGAAGAAGTGCGCGCGGTGGGTGAATGGTCGCAAGCCAATCCCGAAGACGTGACGCAACAGGTCGCGCCACTGCTTGGCCTGCCGGCGGACATCACCCTGACCTCGGTGAAACGCCAGGGCTACGGCGCGTTGTTCCTGACCCCGGAAGTGGTCGCGGCGCAACAGAAAATCGCCGACACGTTCTTCCAGCTCAAGCTGATTCCCAAGCCGTTGAGCATCAAGGATGTGATCTGGACCCCGCCGGCCGCTGTGGCCCAAAGCTCCCCCGCCCAGTAATTCGAATCCACAAGGAGACCACTCCATGAGCCTCAACATCTTCTGGTTCCTGCCGACCCACGGCGACGGCCATTACCTTGGCACCGCCGAAGGCGCCCGCGCGGTTGATCACGGTTACCTGCAACAGGTCGCGCAAGCGGCGGATCGTCTGGGTTTTGGCGGGGTGCTGATTCCGACCGGGCGTTCCTGCGAAGACTCGTGGCTGGTGGCGGCCTCACTGATTCCAGTGACCCAGCGTCTGAAATTCCTCGTCGCCCTGCGCCCCGGGATCATTTCCCCGACGGTCGCGGCGCGCCAGGCAGCGACGCTGGATCGTTTGTCCGGCGGGCGTGCGCTGTTCAATCTGGTGACTGGTGGCGACCCGGAAGAACTGGCCGGCGACGGCCTGTTCCTCAACCATGAGGAACGCTATCAAGCCTCGGTGGAATTCACCCGCATCTGGCGCCGTGTGCTGGAAGGCGAAACCGTCGATTACGACGGCGAGCACATCAGCGTGAAGGGCGCGAAGCTGCTGTATCCGCCGATCCAGCAACCGCGTCCGCCGCTGTATTTTGGTGGCTCCTCCGAAGCGGCGCAGGATCTGGCCGCCGAGCAAGTCGAGATGGTCCTGACCTGGGGCGAGCCGCCCGCAGCGGTGGCCGAGAAGATCGCACAAGTCCGGGCCAAAGCTGCCAAGCTCGGCCGCACCGTACGCTTTGGCATTCGTCTGCATGTGATCGTTCGTGAAACCAATGCCGAAGCATGGCAGGCAGCGGATCGGCTGATCTCGCATCTGGATGACGACACCATCCAACGTGCCCAGGCTTCGCTGGCGCGCTTCGACTCGGTCGGCCAGCAACGCATGGCCGCGCTGCACGGCGGTAGCCGCGACAATCTGGAAGTCAGCCCGAACCTCTGGGCCGGCGTCGGTCTGGTACGTGGCGGTGCCGGTACTGCGCTGGTCGGCGATGGCCCGACCGTGGCAGCGCGGGTCAAGGAATATGCCGATCTGGGCATCGACACCTTCATCTTCTCCGGTTATCCACACCTCGAAGAATCGTATCGCGTGGCGGAGCTGCTGTTCCCACACCTCGACGTTGAACGCCCGGAACTGCCGAAGAGCGCCGGTTATGTCAGCCCGTTTGGCGAGATGGTCGCCAATGACATCCTGCCCAAAGCCGCGTCGCAGAGCTGAGGCGCAGCCATGAAGAAACTTATCCATAGCCTCGCGCCTTGGGCGTTGCCAGTGTTGCTGCTGGCGGTGTGGCAGTTGTCGGTGTCGACGGGCTGGTTGTCGACACGGATTCTGCCGGCACCGGTGGCGGTGATCGAAGCCGGTGTCAGTCTGGTGCGCAGCGGCGAGATCTGGACGCACCTGGCGATCAGCGGCTGGCGCGCGGCACTCGGTTTTACCATCGGCGGCAGCATTGGTCTGGTGCTGGGTTTCATCACCGGCCTGTCGAAGTGGGGCGAGCGCCTGCTCGACAGCTCGGTGCAGATGATCCGCAACGTGCCGCATCTGGCGCTGATTCCGCTGGTGATCCTGTGGTTCGGGATCGACGAGTCAGCGAAGATTTTTCTGGTGGCGCTGGGCACCTTGTTTCCGATTTACCTGAACACGTATCACGGCATCCGCAACGTCGACCCGGCGCTGGTGGAGATGGCGCGCAGTTATGGCCTGAGCGGTTTCAGCCTGTTCTGGCAGGTGATTCTGCCGGGCGCGTTGCCGTCGATTCTGGTTGGCGTGCGCTTCGCTTTGGGCTTCATGTGGCTGACGCTGATCGTCGCTGAAACCATCTCGGCCAGCTCCGGCATCGGCTATCTGGCGATGAACGCCCGCGAGTTCTTGCAGACCGACGTGGTGGTGCTGGCGATCCTGCTTTACGCGGTGCTCGGCAAACTCGCCGACCTCGCCGCCCGTGGACTGGAACGTGTGTGGCTGCGCTGGCATCCGGCCTATCAGGTTGCCAAGGGAGGTGCGGCATGACCGCTCAACAACCTCCACGCCTGTTGCGCGGGATTCCACTGGCGGTGCGCAACCTGCAGAAAACCTTCGGCGCGCGCCAGGTGCTGCGCGACATCGATCTGCACATTCCGGCGGGGCAGTTTGTCGCCGTGGTCGGGCGCAGCGGTTGTGGCAAGAGCACGTTCTTGCGCTTGCTCGCCGGCCTCGATCAACCGACTGGCGGCGAGCTGCTGGCCGGCTCCGCGCCGCTCAGCCAGGCGCGCGACGATACGCGGCTGATGTTCCAGGAAGCGCGGCTGCTGCCGTGGAAAAGGATCATCGACAACGTCGGTCTCGGCCTCAAGGGCAACTGGCGCCAGCAAGCGCTGGATGCACTGGACGCAGTGGGTCTGGCCGATCGCGCGGATGACTGGCCGGCGGCGTTGTCCGGTGGCCAGAAGCAGCGCGTGGCGCTGGCCCGGGCGCTGATTCACCAGCCGCGTCTGCTGCTGCTCGACGAACCGCTCGGCGCGCTGGATGCGCTGACCCGCATCGAGATGCAGCAACTGATCGAACGGCTCTGGCAGCAACACGGTTTTACCGTGCTGCTGGTAACCCATGACGTCAGTGAAGCGGTGGCGATCGCTGATCGGGTGATTTTGATCGAGGACGGCGAAGTCGGCCTCGACCTCCATGTCGAACTACCGCGCCCCAGGGTGCGCGGCTCGCATCGCCTCGCCGCGCTGGAAACCGAAGTGCTCAACCGTGTTCTGTCCCTGCCCGGCGAACCGCCGGCGCCGGAACCCGTTTCACCCCTGCCTACGCAATTGCGCTGGGCGCAATAACACCTTTATCAACGACAGGAATCAATGCCATGACTATCAAAGCCATCAACGTGCGCAACCAGTTCAAAGGCTCGATCAAGGAAATCGTCCTCGGCGACGTGCTGTCGGAAATCGACGTGCAGACCGCTTCGGGCATCGTCACTTCGGTGATCACCACCCGCTCTGTGAAAGAGCTGGAGCTGGTGGTCGGCAGTGAGGTAATAGCCTTTGTGAAATCCACCGAGGTATCGATCGCCAAGTTGTAAGCCGGTGAACAAAAAACAACCCCGGAGGGTGTGAGCCCTGCGGGGTTTTTTGTGCCTGCCGATCGTTCCCATGCAGAGCGTGGGAACGATCATGTCTCAGCGCTTGGGCAGATACGGCGGCAGATACAACCCGATATAGGCATCAAACACCCGCATCCCTTCCTCGGCCATGCGCGGGGTGATCTGCCCGTGCTGCTGCACCGAACGGGCATAGACCCGGTCGCCCAGTTCCATCGCCAGGGCAAACACATCGACATCGTCCGGCAGCCTTGGCAACTCGAAATGCTGGTCGAACAGCTTGTGCATCAGGTCGCCCAGTTCCAGATCGTGCTGGCGGTCGGCCTGGGTCACTTCGGTCAGGCCGTGTTGCGCCAGGATCAATTGCCGTGCGGCCGCATCCTGGTCGTAGATCTCGAGCATGCGCTGTTCGACCAGTCGCGACAGGTCACGCCAGTCACGCAACGCGTCGTGATCGATCGGCGCTTGCAGGCAAGCGCGGAAGGCTGCGTGGACATCGGCGGTCAGGGCTTCAAGCAGCGCCGGGACGCTGGCGAAGAAGTGATACACGGAGGAGGGCGGAATCTGCGCGCGCTCGGCGACGCTGTAGATCGACAGACTGGCCACGCCCTCGGCCGCCAGCAGCGTGCGCGCGGCATCGAGGATCGAATCGATCCGCGCCTGACTGCGGGCACGGGGTTTGCGAACGGTGGCGGGACGCGTCATGGAAGTCTCCTGCGGGGCAGCGGGCATTGTACGAGGCGGTTCAGGTGTTGTCTGCCAGTACCCTGTGGCGAGGGGATTTAGCGAAACGTCGCACCGCCCCGTTCGGCTGCGCAGCAGTCGTAAACCCTGAGAGCCGGGTATTCCTGACACACCGAGTGGGATGGATTTGGGGCTGCTTCGCAACCCAACGGGGATAAATCCCCTCGCCACAGGTTTTGTGTTCGGCCATAAAAAAACGCCGTAGGCTGAATCAGCCAACGGCGTTTTTCCTGAAGCTGCAAACCGTTTAAACGGTATGCAGATACCAGTTGTACTCAAGGTCGGAGATGGAGTGTTCGAACTCCTCCAGCTCGCTTTCCTTGCAGGCGACGAAGATATCGATGTACTTCGGATCTATGTACTTGGCCATCACCTCGCTGTCGTCCAGCTCGCGCAGGGCATCGCGCAAGTTGTTCGGCAGGCTCTGCTCGTTCTGTTCGTAGCTGTTGCCTTCGACAGGCGCGCCCGGTTCGATCTTGTTGACCAGACCGTGGTGCACGCCGGCCAGTACCGAAGCCATCAGCAGGTACGGGTTGGCGTCGGCGCCGGCCACGCGGTGCTCGATACGTACGGCATCGGCAGAACCGGTTGGTACGCGAATCGCCACGGTGCGGTTGTCCAGGCCCCAGCACGGCGAGTTCGGTACGTAGAACTGCGCGCCGAAGCGACGGTAGGAGTTGACGTTCGGGCAGAGGAAAGCCATCTGCGCCGGCAGGGTCTCGAGCACACCGCCGATCGCGTGACGCAGCGCGGCGTTCTGCTCGGGATCCTCGCTGGCAAAAATGTTTTTGCCGGCTTTGTCCAGAATCGAAATGTGTACGTGCAGACCATTGCCCGCCTGGCCCGGATAAGGCTTGGCCATGAAGGTGGTGTCCATTTCATGGTCGTAGGCGATGTTCTTGATCAGACGCTTGAGCAGGACGGCGTAGTCGCAGGCCTTGATCGGGTCGGCGACGTGGTGCAGGTTCACTTCGAACTGCGCCGGGGCACTTTCCTTGACGATCGCATCGGCCGGGATGCCTTGCTCTTTGGCGCCTTCCAGAATGTCCTGGAGGCAGTCGACGTATTCGTCGAGGTCGTCGATCAGGTAGACCTGCGTCGAGTGCGGGCGTTTGCCGGAGATCGGCGAGCGTGGCGGCTGTGGACGGCCGTTCACGTTTTCCTGGTCGATCAGGTAGAACTCGAGTTCGAAGGCGGCGCAGATGGTCAGGCCGAGCTCGTCGAACTTGGTCACCACCTGGCGCAGCACTTCACGGGGATCGGCGAAGAACGGATCGCCTTCGAGTTCGTGCATGGTCATCAACAGCTGCGCGGTCGGGCGCTTCTGCCATGGCTCGTTGCACAGGGTATCGGGGATCGGATAGCAGATGCGATCGGCGTCGCCGATGTCCAGGCCCAGCCCGGTGCTTTCCACCGTGGAGCCATTGATATCCAGAGCAAATAGAGAGGCCGGCAGGTTGATGCCTTTCTCGTAAACCTTGTGGAGGCTGGTGCGTTCGATGCGCTTGCCGCGCACCACACCATTCATATCCGCAATCAGAAGGTCAACGTACAGAACCTCAGGATGTTCCTTAAGGAACGCGTTCGCTTCGTTAAGCTGAACGGCACGCGGGGGTACCGACATGATGCAACACCTTTGTTGTTAAAAATATCAATCATTGATCTTTTCTGGTTTCAGTCAACCCGAACGGCCTGCCGAAGTCAAGCGAGGCCTTTTTTGCCCCGAAAAAGCGCTTGAAGGGCATTTATGGGGCACTTTGGGGCGTTTTTTCAAACCTTGAACGTTGCTCAGCTGCGGGCTTGAGCAGGCCGTGTTGTATTTTTTACGGGGGTGTTGTGTAAAAAAATGAACAAGGCTAAGCTCCGGTCAAACCCATAACAGCAATAATACCGGGGTGCTTCATGTCTCGCCTGCCGTTAATCGGCATCACCGACTGCTCGCAACAGTCCGGTCTGCATGCTCATCACATCAGTGGCGATCAATCCGTCCGGAGCGCAGCCAGCAAGGCGCGCAGCCTGTCGACGAGACTCTCGTCAACATCCGGCAAAACGGCAGCGTCCGATATTCTGGACGTCGGGCACAGCATCCGCTTTATGGCGTCTCCTTTCACTATAGAACTCTTTCCCTCCCAAAGCCCGTGCCGCGCTCAGCGTCATGCTTGTGATTCTGCACGTTCGCAAAGTGCACGGGAAATGCAACGCCAGCGTCAAGGGCAGGTAAGCTCCTCTTTCATTGTCTATGCGCGGTGCCAGGCGTAAGCCGGCACTGCGCGAGCAAGCCCCCTTTAACGCGACGCCGCAAGCGTCAAAATTGCCTGACATTGCGTCAGGAGACTCAGCCCAGAGGCATTTATGAGTAACAACCTCGACCAGCTCACCGATTGGTTGAAAGACCGCAAGATCACAGAAGTCGAATGCATGATCGGCGACTTGACCGGTATTACCCGGGGCAAGATTTCGCCGACCAACAAGTTCATCGCCGAGAAAGGCATGCGTCTGCCGGAGAGCGTGCTGCTGCAGACCGTGACCGGCGACTACGTCGAAGACGACATCTATTACGAACTGCTCGACCCGGCCGACATCGACATGATCTGCCGCCCCGACCAGAACGCCGTGTACCTGGTGCCGTGGGCGATCGAGCCGACCGCGCAGGTGATCCACGACACCTACGACAAGCAAGGCAACCCGATCGAGCTGTCGCCGCGCAACGTCCTCAAGAAAGTCTTGAAGCTGTATGCCGACAAGGGCTGGCAGCCAATCGTGGCGCCGGAAATGGAGTTCTACCTGACCAAGCGCAGCGACGACCCCGACTATCCGTTGCAGCCGCCGATCGGCCGCTCGGGCCGTCCGGAAATCGGCCGGCAGTCGTTCTCCATTGAAGCGGCCAACGAATTCGACCCGCTGTTCGAAGACGTCTACGACTGGTGCGAATTGCAGGAGCTGGACCTCGATACGCTGATCCACGAAGACGGCACGGCGCAGATGGAAATCAACTTCCGTCACGGTGATGCCCTGTCGCTGGCCGATCAGATTCTGGTGTTCAAGCGCACCATGCGCGAAGCCGCGCTCAAGCACGACGTAGCGGCGACCTTCATGGCCAAGCCGATGACCGGCGAGCCGGGCAGCGCCATGCACCTGCACCAGAGCATCATCGACATTCAGACCGGCAAGAACGTCTTCTCCAACGAAGACGGGACCATGAGCCAGTTGTTCCTGCACCACATCGGTGGCCTGCAGAAACTGATTCCCGAGCTGTTGCCGCTGTTCGCGCCGAACGTCAACTCGTTCCGCCGCTTCCTCCCGGACACTTCGGCACCGGTAAACGTCGAGTGGGGCGAAGAGAACCGCACCGTCGGCCTGCGCGTACCGGATGCCGGACCGCAGAACCGCCGCGTCGAAAACCGCCTGCCGGGCGCCGACGCCAACCCATACCTGGCGATCGCCGCGAGCCTGCTCTGCGGTTACATCGGCATGGTCGAGGGCCTGAACCCGAGCGCGCCAGTGGTCGGCCGTGGTTACGAGCGCCGCAACCTGCGCCTGCCGCTGACCATCGAAGACGCGCTGGAGCGTATGGAAAACAGCGCGACCATCGAGAAGTACCTCGGCAAGACCTTCATCACCGGCTACGTCGCGGTCAAGCGGGCCGAGCATGAAAACTTCAAGCGCGTGATCAGTTCCTGGGAGCGTGAGTACCTGCTCTTCGCCGTCTGATACGCCGGGCGCGGCGGCCAGCCGTCGCGCCTTCACCGATAACAAGGAGAATTGGCATGACCAGCAACAACCCGCAAACCCGTGAGTGGCAAGCGCTGAGCAGCGATCACCACCTGGCCCCGTTCAGCGACTTCAAGCAACTGAAAGAGAAGGGCCCGCGGATCATCACCAACGCCAAGGGCGTTTATCTGTGGGACAGCGAAGGCAACAAGATCCTCGACGGCATGGCCGGCCTCTGGTGCGTGGCGATCGGTTACGGTCGCGATGAACTGGCCGATGCCGCCGCCAAACAGATGCGCGAACTGCCGTACTACAACCTGTTCTTCCAGACCGCACACCCGCCGGCACTGGAACTGGCCAAGTCGATTGCCGACGTGGCGCCAGAAGGCATGAACCACGTGTTCTTCACCGGTTCCGGCTCCGAAGGCAACGACACCATGCTGCGCATGGTCCGTCACTACTGGGCGATCAAAGGCCAGCCGAACAAGAAAGTCATCATCAGCCGCAAGAACGGTTATCACGGTTCGACCGTGGCCGGCGCGAGCCTCGGCGGCATGACTTATATGCACGAGCAGGGCGACCTGCCGATTCCGGGCATTGTCCACATCGCCCAGCCGTACTGGTTCGCCGAAGGCGGTGACATGTCGCCGGAAGAGTTCGGCATCTGGGCGGCCAATCAGCTCGAAGAAAAGATTCTCGAAGTCGGCGTCGACAACGTCGGTGCCTTTATTGCCGAGCCGATCCAGGGTGCCGGCGGCGTGATCATTCCGCCTGATACCTACTGGCCGCGCATCAAGGAAATCCTCGCCAAGTACGACATCCTCTTTGTTGCCGACGAAGTGATCTGCGGCTTCGGCCGTACCGGTGAGTGGTTCGGTAGCGATTTCTACGACCTCAAGCCGCACATGATGACCATCGCCAAAGGCCTGACCTCCGGCTACATCCCCATGGGCGGATTGATCGTGCGTGATTCGGTGGTGGCCGTGCTCAATGAAGGCGGCGATTTCAACCACGGCTTCACTTACTCCGGCCACCCGGTGGCAGCCGCGGTGGGCCTGGAAAACATCCGCATCCTGCGCGACGAAAAAATTATCGAGAACGCCCACAACGAAACGGCACCGTATTTGCAGAAACGTCTGCGCGAGCTGAACGATCACCCGTTGGTGGGTGAAGTTCGCGGCGTCGGTCTGCTGGGGGCGATCGAGCTGGTGCAGGACAAGGCCACGCGCAAGCGTTACGAAGGCAAGGGCGTGGGCATGATCTGCCGGCAGTTCTGCTTCGACAACGGCCTGATCATGCGCGCGGTGGGCGACACCATGATCATCGCGCCGCCGCTGGTGATAAGCAAAGCCGAGATCGATGAGCTGGTTACAAAGGCACGCAAGTGTCTGGACCTGACCCTCGGTGCGCTGCAGGCCTAGGTGCTAGGCTTTGGGCGGGGCAGCTGCGGCGCACTCGCTCAAAGCTGTCAGAAAGGCTGGTCTTTTGTTGAAAGACCGCCTCGGATCTTGCCAGACTAGCCGCGGTTCCAGTTGTCCGGGTTCGGCCGCTGAACAAAGTGGTTCAAAAAAGAAAAATTTGGAGCATGACGCATGAAGGCATTAGGTAAAAAGCTAGCTGGCAAGACTCTGCTCGCGCTGTCCATGGCGGGCATGATGGCGGGTGCGGTGCACGCGGACGACAAGGTACTGCACGTCTACAACTGGTCCGACTACATCGCGCCGGACACCGTGGCCAACTTCGAAAAAGCCACCGGGATCAAAGTCGTCTACGACGTCTTCGACAGTAACGAAACCCTGGAAGCCAAGCTGCTGGCCGGCAAGTCCGGTTACGACATCGTGGTGCCTTCCAACAATTTCCTCGCCAAGCAGATCAAGGCCGGGGTTTACCAGGAGCTGGACAAGTCCAAGCTGCCGAACTGGAAAAACCTCGACGAAGATCTGCTCAAGGCCGTTGGCGATGCCAGCGACCAGGGCAACAAACACGCCTTCCCGTACATGTGGGGCTCGATCGGCATCGGCTACAACCCGGCCAAGGTCAAGGCCGCGCTGGGCATCGACAAGATCGATTCGTGGGACGTGGTGTTCAAGCCGGAAAACATCGAGAAGCTCAAAAGCTGCGGCGTGAGCTTCCTCGATGCGCCGACCGAAATGATTCCGGCGGCATTGCACTATCTGGGCAAGCCGACCAACAGCAAGGACAAGGCTGATCTGAAAGCCGCCGAAGACCTGTTCCTGAAGATCCGTCCGTCGGTCGCCTACTTCCACTCTTCCAAGTACATCTCCGACCTGGCCAACGGCAACATCTGCGTCGCCGTCGGTTACTCGGGTGACCTGGAGCAATCCAAGACCCGCGCTCAGGAAGCCGGTGACAAGGTCAAACTGGCCTACACCATTCCGAAAGAAGGCGCCGGTACTTTCTATGACATGGTCGCCATTCCCAAGGATGCCGAAAACGTCGAAGCCGCCTACAAGTTCATGAACTACCTGATGGAGCCGCAAGTGATGGCCGGCATCACCAACGCCGTGCGTTTCCCGAACGGCAACAAGGCGGCGACGCCTATGGTGGACAAGGACATCACCAGCGACCCGAGCATCTATCCTTCGGCTGAAGTGAAGAAACAGCTCTATGCGATCAGCGATCTGGACGCCGCCACACTGCGTCTGATCACCCGTAGCTGGACCAAGATCAAATCGGGCAAATAAGCCGGTTTGTCGCCACAACCACTGGCCGTCGTCGTCGCGGCGGCGGCCAGCGGATAATTAAATGACAGAAAGTTTTGCTGGATCGGTTTTTCGAGGGTAAGTTGCGCGCCGGTTTTGTTGTCGGGCAGCCATGGCTGTCATGCAGCGCGGGGCAACTTGGGCCCAATCAATTTAGAGGACCTCCACTTGCCTGTATTTTCTTCTTTGCGCAAAGCCCTGCTGGCCGCTGCCGGCCTGACAATCGCTGTCGGAGCCCAGGCCGCCGGTACGGTGCATATTTATAACTGGTCCGATTACATCGGCGAGTCGACCCTGGCCGACTTCGAGAAAGAGACCGGGATCAAACCGGTCTACGACGTTTTCGACTCCAACGAAACCCTGGAAGGCAAGCTGCTCGCCGGGCGTACCGGTTACGACGTGGTCGTGCCGTCGAACCACTTCCTTGGCAAGCAGATCAAGGCGGGCGCGTTCCAGAAGCTCGACAAGGCGCAGCTGCCGAATTATTCCAACCTCGACCCGGTGCTGCTCAAGCGCCTGGAACAGAACGATCCCGGCAACCTCTACGCCGTGCCGTATCTGTGGGGCACCAACGGCATCGGATACAACGTCGACAAAGTCAAAGCCGTGCTCGGTATCGACAAGATCGACTCCTGGGCCGTGCTGTTCGAGCCGGAAAACATCAAGAAGCTGCACAGCTGCGGTGTCGCGTTCCTCGATTCGGCTGATGAAATGATGCCGACCATGCTCAATTACCTGGGCCTGAACGCCAACAGCACCAACACCAAGGACTACGAAAAGGCCACCGCCAAGCTGCTCGCGGTGCGTCCCTACGTGACCTATTTCCATTCCTCGAAGTACATCGGCGATCTGGCCAACGGCGACATCTGCGTGGCCATCGGTTTCTCCGGCGACATCTTCCAGGCGAAGAACCGTGCCGAGGAAGCCAAGAAGGGCGTCAACATCGCCTATTCGATTCCGAAAGAGGGCGGCGCGCTGTGGTTCGACATGCTGGCGATCCCCAAGGATTCGTCCAACGTCAAGGAAGCCCACGCCTTCATCAACTATTTGCTGAAACCTGAGGTGATCGCCCAGGTCAGTGATTACGTCGGTTACGCCAACCCCAACCCGGGTTCGGACAAGCTGATGGAACAATCCATTCGCACCGACGAAGCGGTTTACCCACCGCAAGCAGTCCTCGACAAGACCTACGTGTCGACCGAGTTGCCAGCCAATATTCAGCGTTTGATGACCCGCAGCTGGACCAAGGTCAAGTCGGGCAAATAACGCACAAACTATCCAGGGTTCGTCTTGCGGGGCGAACTGCTGCTTCTGTTGGGAGTTTCGTAAATGGCAGTTGCCTCCGGCGCCTACAAGAAAGCCCTCGAGGGCGACCAGACACCAAAACAGGTGCTGGTCAAAATCGACCGGGTCACGAAGAAGTTCGACGAGACGATTGCCGTGGACGACGTGTCCCTGGAAATCAAGAAGGGCGAAATTTTTGCCCTGCTCGGCGGTTCGGGATCGGGCAAATCCACCTTGCTACGGATGCTTGCTGGCTTCGAACGGCCCACGGAAGGGCGGATTTTCCTCGACGGCGTCGACATCACCGACATGCCGCCGTACGACCGTCCGATCAACATGATGTTTCAGTCCTACGCCTTGTTCCCGCACATGACCGTGGCGCAGAACATTGCCTTCGGCCTGCAGCAGGACAAGATTCCCAAGGCTGAAATCGACGCCCGCGTGGCCGAGATGCTCAAGCTGGTGCAGATGAGCCAGTACGCCAAGCGCAAGCCGCATCAACTGTCCGGCGGTCAGCGTCAGCGCGTGGCCCTGGCCCGTTCGCTGGCCAAGCGGCCGAAGCTGTTGCTGCTCGACGAACCGATGGGCGCACTGGACAAGAAACTGCGTTCGCAGATGCAACTGGAACTGGTGGAGATCATCGAGCGCGTCGGTGTGACCTGCGTGATGGTGACCCACGACCAGGAAGAGGCCATGACCATGGCCGAGCGCATCGCGATCATGCACCTCGGTTGGATCGCGCAAATCGGCAGTCCGATCGACATCTACGAAACCCCGACCAGCCGTCTGGTCTGCGAATTCATCGGCAACGTCAACATTTTCGAAGGCGAAGTGATCGACGACGCCGAAGGCCACGCGACCATCACCTGCAAGGACCTCGACCGGCAGATCTACGTCGGCCACGGCATCAGCACCTCGGTGCAGGACAAGTCGGTCACCTACGCGATTCGTCCGGAGAAGCTCCTGGTCACCGCCGACATGCCGACCTGCGAGTACAACTGGTCGAGCGGCAAGGTCCACGACATCGCTTATCTGGGCGGACACTCGGTGTTCTACGTCGAATTGCCGAGCGGCAAACTGGTGCAGTCGTTCGTCGCCAACGCCGAACGTCGCGGCGCGCGTCCGACCTGGGGTGATCAGGTCTACGTGTGGTGGGAAGACGATAGCGGCGTGGTACTTCGCTCATGAACATGCGCAAATTCAAACGCCGTATTAACCGAATCATCCCCAATGGCCGGCAGATGGTCATCGGGGTGCCGTTCATCTGGCTGTTCCTGTTCTTCATGCTGCCGTTCTTCATCGTCCTGAAGATCAGCTTCGCCGAAGCCGACGTGGCGATCCCGCCTTACACCGAGATCTACACCTACGCCGAGCAGAAGCTGCAAGTGCTGCTGAACCTGGGCAACTACGCGTTGCTGGGTGACGACGAGCTATACATCGCTGCCTATCTCGGCTCGCTGAAAATGGCCTTTATCAGCACCTTGCTCTGCCTGCTGATCGGCTATCCGATGGCCTACGCCATCGCCAGCGCGCGCAAAGAGCTGCAAACGGTGCTGGTGCTGTTGATCATGATGCCGACCTGGACGGCGATCCTGATCCGCGTCTACGCGTGGATGGGCATCCTCAGCAACAACGGCCTGCTCAACGGTTTCCTGATGAGCATGGGCCTGATCGACGAGCCGCTGCAGATTCTCAATACCAACCTGGCGGTGTACATCGGGATTGTCTATTCGTACCTGCCGTTCATGATCCTGCCGCTCTACGCCAACCTGGTCAAACACGATCAGAGTCTGCTGGAAGCCGCCTCGGATCTGGGTTCGAGCACCTTCAACAGCTTCTGGAAAATCACCATTCCGCTGTCCAAGAACGGGATCATTGCCGGCTGCATGCTGGTGTTCATTCCGGTGGTCGGCGAGTTCGTGATCCCGGAACTGCTCGGCGGCCCGGAAACCCTGATGATCGGTAAGGTGCTGTGGCAAGAATTCTTCAACAACCGCGACTGGCCGGTGGCGTCCGCGCTGGCGGTAGTGATGCTGGCGATCCTGATTGTGCCGATCATTCTGTTCAACCGCAGTCAGGCCAAGGAAATGGAGGGTAAAGAATGAAGCGCTTCCGTTTCTCCAGCCTGATGCTGGTATTGGGTCTGCTGTTCATCTATCTGCCGATGCTGATCCTGGTGATCTACTCGTTCAACGCCTCGAAACTGGTGACGGTGTGGGGCGGCTGGTCGATCAAGTGGTACGTCGGCCTGCTCGACAACTCGCAACTGATGGGCTCGGTGCTGCGCTCGCTGGAAATCGCCTGCTACACCGCGGTTGCTGCGGTGGCGCTGGGTACCCTGGCAGCGTTCGTGCTGACGCGCATCACCCACTTCAAGGGCCGCACGCTGTTCGGCGGCCTGGTGACTGCGCCACTGGTGATGCCGGAAGTGATCACCGGTCTGTCGCTGTTGCTGCTGTTCGTGGCCATGGCGCAGATGATCGGCTGGCCGCAGGAACGCGGCATCGTCACCATCTGGATTGCGCACACTACGTTCTGCGCGGCGTATGTGGCGGTAGTGGTGTCGGCGCGCTTGCGTGAGCTGGACCTGTCGATCGAAGAGGCGGCGATGGACCTGGGCGCGCGGCCGTGGAAGGTGTTCTTCCTGATCACCATCCCGATGATCGCGCCGTCGCTGGCGGCGGGCGGGATGATGTCGTTCGCGCTGTCGCTGGATGACCTGGTGCTGGCAAGCTTCGTGTCCGGCCCGGGTTCGACGACCCTGCCGATGGAAGTGTTCTCGGCCGTGCGCCTGGGTGTGAAACCGGAAATCAACGCCGTGGCCAGCCTGATTCTGCTGGCGGTGTCGCTGGTGACCTTCCTCGTCTGGTTCTTCAGCCGCCGCGCCGAAGAAGCACGCAAGAAAGCCATCCAGCAAGCCATCGAAGAAAGCGCTGCCGATTCATGGAAACAACCGGACGCACGCCGCGCGCCTGCGCCACAGACTGTGTGAGCCGGCGGGTTGGTTTCATTCCTGAGGCCAACCCAAATCAAAATGTGGGAGCGGGCTTTTGTGGTGAGGGGATTTATCCCCGATGGACTGCGCAGCAGGCCTTTTTTTGGGGGTCGCTTCGCAACCCTACGGGGATAAATCCCCTCGCCACAGGGCCCAGATTCCAAATCTGGTTTTAAGCAGTCCAGGGAGACTGGCGGATGACCTCGACGAAATTCATCGGTTTGAACCCCGGCTCCTGATCCACCAGCACATCAGTCTTCACATTGCCAAACGTGGTCTGCGGGCGATGACGCAAGCCGTCGGCGAACGCGCAGATGATGCACTCCTTGAAACCTTCCCCACGTGGATGCGCATGCACCACCGCTTCGCGCTGCACGCTGCTGAACGCCGCGTAGTCCATGCCCAGCACGTCCATCTCCACCCCGGCGGTCACCAGCGCGACGGTCGGGCGCAGATGCCTGGGCACGCCCGGCGTGGTGTGCAATGCGATCGACAGCCACACCTGCTCGATATCGTCGTCGCTCAGCCCGTACGGTTTGAGAAAGGCTGCGGCGGCATTTGCGCCGTCCACTTCGAAGCGCTCGTCATCGCTGCGATGACCTGCGACGAGACCAAGGTCGTGGAACATCGCCCCGACATACAGCAGCTCCGGGTTATAGGCCAATTGCTGGCGCTCGCCGCTCAGGGCACCGAACAGAAACACCCGGCGCGAGTGGTGATAAAGCAGGTCGGATTCGATGTCGCGGATGTATTCGGTGGTGGCCCGGGCGAGGGCGCTGTCAGGGATCTTGATGCCGGCGATGGTGCTGGTCATAACGGTTTCCTCGTCGAAAACGCCGTCGTGGCGCTGCTGGAGAAAGTCTGTTCCCCGCGCGCCAAGCGAACAATCGAGTCATGGCTGCGATCCTTGCCATTGCACCTGCAAATCGTGCCAAGCTCACTTGTCGGGTGTGGGGCTGGCAAGGGTGGCTCGATCAACAAGCCCGGCACGGCCCATGTGGGAGCGAGCCTGCTCGCGAAGGCGGTGTGTCATTCGACAGCTATGTTGCGTGTGTTGGCCTCTTCGCGAGCAAGCTCGCTCCCACGGGTTTGTGTGTTTGCCAAAGGATCGAGGACGTTTGAGTCATGAACAAATCCGTCGCCATTGTGGTGTTCCCCGGCGTGCAGTCACTGGACGTTAGCGGCCCGATGGACGTGTTCGCCGAAGCCAACCGCTTTCTTGCGCCGCAGGATCACTATCGCTTGCAAGTGATCGGCGTCGAGCATGGACCGATGGCCTGTTCCAACGGAATGAGCCTGAACGCCCATCGCCACTTCAGCGAAGCAAAGGATAGCCCTGACCTGTTGCTGGTCGCCGGTGGCCCGCAGTTGCCGTTCATGGATTTTGGCCCCACGTTCGATGCCTGGCTGCGTGAAGCCTGTGGCCGCGCCCGGCGTTTCGGCTCGATCTGCAATGGCGCGTTCATGCTCGCCCGCGCCGGTTTGCTCGAGGGGCGCACTGTCACCACGCACTGGAACGATGCCGAGGCGTTGGCGCAGTTGTGCCCGACCACGCGGGTCGAGGCGGATCGCCTGTATGTCGAGGACGGCGCGCTCTACACCTCGGCCGGGGTCACCGCGGGCATCGATCTGTCGCTGTACCTGCTGGCGCGCGACCACGGTGCCGAGGTCGCGCTGAGTGTGGCGAAACGGCTGGTGGTGTTCACCCAGCGCTCGGGCGGGCAATCGCAGTTCAGCCCGTTCCTCACGCCGCATGCCGAACCGACGTCAGCGGTAGCGCTGGTGCAGTTGTATGTGCTGGCCAATCTCACTGGCGATCTGACGATCGCCGATCTGGCCAATGCGGCGAACATGAGTGCGCGCAATTTCTCCCGGGTATTTGCGCGAGAAGCGAAAGTGACCCCGGCGGAGTTTGTCGAACGGGCGCGGGTGGATGCGGCGCGGGTCATGCTGGAAAGCACCACGGCGCCGCTGAAGACCGTGGCCTATCAGTGCGGGTTTCGTGATGCGCAGCATATGCGCAGTGTGTTCAACCGGCGGCTTGGGGTGACGCCGCAGCAGTTTCGGCTGAATTTTGCGCTGGATGTTTGATCCGGGCTTGAGCTCGAAAGCCCTCACCCCAGCCCTCTCCCAGAGGGAGAGGGGGCCGACCGCGTTGTCTGGCGTGTTACATCGACCTGAAAGACCTTATCGATTATGGATTCGGTGCCAATCTTGCACGTCGGCGTTTCTCCCCAATATCCCCCAATCGGTCCCCTCTCCCTCTGGGAGAGGGCTAGGGTGAGGGGCTCTTCAGGGCTTGCGCGCAGGCAACAGCTTCAACGTACTGCGCGTATTCGCCAGCACCTCTTCCTCGCTGAAATGCGCCTGCGCATAAATCCCCTCCACATACGCCTCGGCCTGGTCGTCATAGTGACTGTCCAGTGGCACGCCACTTTGGCCGACCGGGTTGATCGTCAGGCCATGCACCGGATCGGCAAAATCCACCAGACGTCGCGTCGACGGTCCATAGGTCACCGGCCATGGCGCCGGGCCGATCTTCGCCGAGAGGTTGTTCGGCACTTCGTGGCTGCCCGGCGCTGCGAACGGGCCGACGTTGAACAGGCGATCCAACGGCTTCTGCTGCCCCAGCGGATGGCCGTGAGTGAGGGTGTGCGCCGCGCCCCACTGCCAACCGGCCACGTTATCGCCGAGGGTCAGTTTCAGATGCGCCATGCTTGCCGCCCACGCCGTGCGCACGACATTGGCGCGGGTTTCTTTGGCCGGCGTGCTGCGATTGTCCCACCACGGTGAATCCGCCTTGGCCGCCAGGCGTGGCAGCGCCGAATCGATCACCCTCGTCGACAGCAGTGTTTCGAAGAAGTCATTGCCCAACTCATCGCGCATCGCCGCGTCGGCAAGGTCGTAGAGGAATTGGTTGAACAGCGTCGCGCTGATCGAATTCAGCGGATAGTCGCCGGGCCACTGCGCCAGCTGCTCGACCAGTTTCAGTTGCGCCGGATCACTGACCACCTCACGCAACACCGGCAACAGCGGCGCCAACAGACGCGGGCCGTAACCGGTCGCCGTGCCCAGCTGCAGTTGCTGGTTGGCCTCGTTGCTCCACTTCACCCGGTTGTCGCTGAGCTGACGGTCAAGCTGCTGACCACGATCGGCAAGGTTGTAGTAACCGGGGATCTCCATGCCGGTCGGCGACACGGGCTGGAAGTTGGCCGAGACGATATAGCCGCGCGCCGGATTCTCTTCCTGCGGGTTGGCGCTGAACGGGTAATAGCCTTCCTTGTCCGCCTCAGGCGTGCTGCCGTCGAGGATGAAGCCCGGTTTCACCCCGGCCGGACGTTTGGGCAGCAGGGCCGAGGCCCACCAGGCGATATCGCCTTTGGCGTTGGCGTACACCAGATTCAGGCCCGGCGCCTGCACCTTGGCCGCTGCCGCGCGGGCCTTGGCCAAGGTGTCGGCGCGGTTGAGCTGGTAGAAACCGTCGAGGATCGGGTTGGGTGTTTCGAGGAAGGCCCACCACATCGCGATTGGGGTCTTGCCGGCGGCGCTGCCGAGGGCATCGTTGACGATGGGGCCGTGCGGGGACTGGCGCAAGGTGAGAGTCACCGGCGCCTGACCCTTTACATTGATCTGTTGTTCGCTGACGAGCATCTCGGTCCACTGGCCGCGATACCAGACCTGATTGGGATTGTCCGGGTTGACCTTCTCGGCGATCAGGTCGAGATCGTCGTTCTGGAACATGGTCAGGCTCCAGCCGAAATCGAGGTTGTGTCCCAGAAACGCGAACGGCACCAGCGCCTGATGATGGCCGTACAACTCGAAACCCGGCGCCGACAACTGCGCCTCGTACCACACCGACGGCACTGAGAAACGGATATGCGGATCGCCGGCCAGCAACGGCTTGCCACTCTGGCTGCGGCTGCCGGCAATCACCCAGGCGTTGCTGCCCTCGAACTGCGGCAGGCCGTTGTCGATCAGTGCCTGTTCGCTGAGGCGGGCGAGGGCGGTGAGGTCTTGCCAGTCGCCGGCGGCGAGGTTCGGCACGCGCCTGGCGTGATTGTTGGCCAGAACCCCTTTGGCCTGCCAGTCGAGATCAAACACATTGAGGTAATCGGCGCCGAGCTGATCGCGCACGTAGGTCAGCAGCGGCTCGGTGCGAAACGCGGCGGCAAAGCTGTAGGCCATGTAACCGGCGACGCTGATGCTGTCTTCGGCAGTGAACGGCCGCTTGGGGATGCCCAGCACGTCGAACTCGATCGGCGCGGCGTGGCTGTCCTGATATTGGTTGATGCCGTCCAGATAGGCTTGCAGGCCCTTCCACGCCGGTGACTGCTTGTCGAGGCTGGCGACGTAACTGGCCGCACGCTCGCGGATGCGCAGGCTGCGGAACAGTTTGTCGGTGTCGAGCAGTTTCGGCCCGAGCACTTCGGCCAGCTCGCCCCTGGCGAGGCGGCGCATGGCTTCCATCTGGAACAGACGATCCTGGGCGTGCACATAACCGAGGGCGCGATAGAGGTCGGTTTCGTTCTCGGCGCGGATATGCGGCACACCGCGCTCGTCGTAGCGCACGGTCACTGAGCCTTGCAGGTTGCGCAACTCGACCTGGCCCTGGCGCGTCGGCTGCTTGCTGTAGATATACCCGCCGGCGGCGCCGAGCAGGACAACGATGAGCAAGGCAACGACGATCAACGCACGCTTCATGGTGACTCCTTGTGCAGGCGAAAAGGCCGCCCGTCGGGCTGCAAACATTTAGCACAGAGCATCTGTGCGGTGCAGCGCTGTCCTTGAAAAGTCCGGAATGCCTTACTTCGCGTCCGCCGGCCACGGGCAATAACACCCCACCGCCAAGGTGTGGGTAGCATTGACCGGGCGATCTTCCGTCAGGGCATGCAGGATCGGTTCGATAAAGCTGTTGCTGGAGTTGCAGGTCAGGCCTTCGCTGTACGGGCCGAAATAGGCGAGTTTGCCGCTACGATCCCAGATCGCCACGGCGGGGCTGGCGGGGATCTGTTCGGCGCCGGGCAGGACGATGATGGTTTTCAGGCTGGCGAGGGTGGCGGGCAACTGGCCGTGGCTGCCGGGCTTTTGCACGGCGAAGAACTCCACGCCGCGAGGGCCGAACTGTTCGACCATCTCGCTCAGGTGCTGTTGATTACCGACGTTGCACGGGCAGGCCGGGTCCCAGAAGTGCACCAGGCGGATATTGCCCGGCCCGGCGAGGTTGTCCGGCAGGCGCAGCGGGTCACCGGAAAATACCGCCGTATGTTCGCTGAACGCGCGCAGATAGCGGCCCTGAAACCAGTCATACGCCGCCCACAGCACCCCGGCGCAGATCAGCGCGAGCAGGCTGGCGAACAGTGCGGTGCGGTAGGGCGAACGCATGATTTCGGAATCTGAAAAGGTTGGCTAGCTTGCCATGCTTGCTCCGACAGATGAATATCGCAGGCCGATAAAGTCCGTTTACCGCTCTGGAATACCCGCATGCCTGATACTTTCGACCCCGATCATTTACGCGCGAGCCTCAAGCCATTGGCCGAGTGGCAGCCGTTATCGGATGAGGCGAAGGCTTATCAGCGCTTCTACAAGACCGACTTTGCCGAGCGCGACGTCTGGCGCGGCATGGGTCGTTTCGAAGTCGATGGCTACGAGCTGGTCAGCCATTGCTGGTGGCCGGAGAAGGTCAAGGCGACGCTGTTTCTGCTGCATGGTTACTACGATCACATCGGCCTGTACCGGCATGTGATCGAGTGGGCGCTGGATCAGGATTTCGCCGTGATCGCCTGCGACTTGCCGGGGCATGGTCTGTCGAGCGGGCCACGGGCAAGCATTCGTGATTTCTCTGAATACCAGGACGTGTTGCAGGCGCTGTTTGCTGAAGCGAACTCGATCGCGCTGCCGCAGCCTTGGCATTTGTGCGGGCAAAGCACCGGTGGCGCGATTGTCGTCGATCACCTGCTCAACCATGGCGAGAAGAGCCCGGCGCAGGGGCAAGTGATTCTGCTGGCGCCATTGGTAAGGCCGAGGGCGTGGGGCTGGTCGCAGCTGAGTTATTACCTGCTGCGGCCGTTTGTGCGCGGCGTGGTGCGACGCTTTAGCGAGAATTCCAATGATCCGGATTTTCTGCCGTTTCTGCAGGCCGATCCGTTACAGCCAAGACGCCTGCCGACGAAATGGGTGGGCGCGCTGTCGCGCTGGATCATCCGCGTCGAGCACGCGAAAAAAAGTCCGCGACGGCCGCTGATCATTCAGGGGCAGGCGGACATGACTGTCGACTGGCAGCACAATCTGCAGGTGTTGAAATGGAAGTTCGACCGGCCGCAGATTCTGCTGTTGGCCGAGGCACGGCATCACCTGGCCAATGAAACGGCGGAGATGCGTGAGGAGTATTTCGAATTCTTGAGCAAGCGGATCAGGGGCAGAAATCTGTAGCGCTGTGCCGGCCTCTTCGCG
>NZ_WBRZ01000061.1:0-22818 GCF_008923895.1 Pseudomonas sp. GXM4 | reverse complement strand
CCTTCGGCAACGCGGCGTTCGATCAGACGATCTGAACCACCTTCGGCAACGCGGCGTTCGATCAGACGATCCGAACCACCTTCGGCAACGCGGCGCTCGATCAGACGATCTGAACCACCTTCAGCCAGACGGCTTTCGATCAGCTTGTCCGAGCCGCCTTCAGCGACCAGGGTGTGAGCAGGCGTTACTGCAAAAGCGTTAACTGCGAAAACCGAGAAAGCGATGCCGAGAAGGGTTTGGCGTTTCATGATCGTGTGCTCCAGAAAGTTGTTTGTTTGTCTGGAGCCGATGTTACTCCGCGCAGTTTTTATGAGAACTTCATTGACGTGATGGTGAACATCGACGCCGATGATGTTTGCCAGGAGCGTTGATTCAGAGCGCTTTCGCCCGGATGCACAACTCGCCGCTGGCACGAATCAGCGCCAGGTCGTGCAGCGCATCGGCGGCCAGAGTGCCGCGGACATCGGCCAGCCATGCCGGGCAATTCGGATCCTGACGATAGGGCGCGAAGGCGGCGTACTGCTGCAACAAGCGCTTTTGCAGTTCATCCAGGCGCGGGCGGATCTGTTTGCCCAGATCCGGACGCGGTGTGTCCGGTGCAGCACCTGCCGCTTGCCATTGCGCGAGCAGACCGTATTGCACCAGTTTGTTCGCTTCCATCTGTGCGGCGATCAGTTGCGCGACGTCGTCCGGATCGAGTTTGTGTTCGGTGGCCAGAGTTCGGGCATTGGCGATGACCTGCGCCTCGCGCGGGCTGTCCTGAATAGGCTTGCCGCTGTCCCATTTGGTCAACGCAACCAGATCACCGATGCTCAGGCGTTCATTCAAAGTGGCCAGTAGCGGTTTTAACGAAGCAGGCGCCGCTGCGGGTGCGGCTGCCTGAGTGTAGGCGGCCGACAGAGCGAGGAGGGAGCCAAGCAGAAAATTTGCAACGTTACGCATGAACCGAGCCTCAATAGTACGTGTCGACAGAGTCGCTGATTTACCACAGCCGCAACACTGACACAAAGCGATGCGCGGCATTTACACAAATGCAAAACAGACAATCAACACCGTCTGGAAATGTTGATTGCACGCTGCACGCAACTCACCGAAGCTATCGTCAATCAGGCCTGCCGCCGTCGAGATGGACCTCCATTCAATGCATAGCGCCACCTTCGCCAAACCGCTCTGGCAAACCTATCTGCTGTTTCTCGCGCCGATGGTGCTGTCGAACTTCCTGCAATCGATGTCCGGGACGGTCAACAGCATCTACATCGGTCAGATGCTCGGCACCCAAGCGCTTGCGGCCGTATCCGGCATGTTTCCTGTCGTGTTCTTTTTCATCGCCCTGGTCATCGGCCTCGGCGCTGGCGCAGGCGTGTTGATCGGCCAGGCGTGGGGCGCGCGCGAAACGCACATGGTCAAGGCGATTGCCGGAGCGACGTTGCTGCTGGGTGTGTTGATCGGTTTGGTCGCGGCGGTGCTGGGCACGGTGTTTGCGCGACAGGCACTGACGGGGTTGGGCACGCCGGCGGATGTACTCGACGACGCGGTGGACTATGCCCACGTCATGTTGTGGATTCTGCCATCGCTATTGGTATTCGTACTGTTCACCCAATTGCTGCGTGGGGTCAGCGATACGCTGTCGCCACTGCTCGCGCTGATCGTCTCCACCGCCGTGGGGCTGGCGCTGACGCCGGCGTTGATTCGCGGCTGGCTGGGTTTGCCGCCATTGGGCATTCAGAGCGCGGCGTATGCCGGGCTGGCGGGGAATCTGTCGGCAATGGCGTGGCTGGCCTGGCGGCTGATCCGCAAGGGCCATCCGCTGGCGCCGGACCGGGAGTTCTTTGCCGCATTGCGACTGGACCGGGTGATCCTCGGTAAGGTTTTGCGCATCGGCCTGCCGACCGGGGTGCAGATGATCGTGCTGTCGTTGTCGGAGCTGGTGATTCTGGCACTGGTCAACCAGCATGGTTCTCAGGCGACAGCGGCGTATGGCGCGGTGACGCAGATCGTCAATTACGTGCAGTTCCCGGCGCTGTCGATTGCGATCACCGCATCCATTCTCGGCGCACAGGCGATCGGCGCGGGACATCTGCAACGCATGGGACCGATCCTGCGTACCGGGCTGTTGATCAACGTGTGTCTGACCGGGGGCCTGATTGTGCTGGGTTATCTGTTGTCGCACTGGTTGCTGGGCCTGTTCCTGACCGAGGACTCGACCCGGGCGATGGCCGAGCACCTGCTGCATATCATGCTCTGGAGCCTGTTGGTGTTCGGCTTTCAGGCCATCATCGGCGGGATCATGCGGGCCAGCGGCACGGTACTGGTGCCGGTGGTCATCTCGATTGTTTGTGTGGTCGGCGTGCAGTTGCCAGCGGCTTACTGGCTCGACGGGCAGTTCGGTTTGCAGGGTGTGTGGATGGCGTTTCCGGTTGCCTATCTGGGAATGCTGATACTGCAGACGCTCTATTACAAACTGGTCTGGAAGCACCAGAAGATCGAGCGGTTGATTTAGGCTCGGCGGACAAACATTTCTCTGTCCCCCGAGACGAAAGCATCGTAGCGTATGCGCCCACAACAATAAGGGAATGACGAGGGTTCAAGTGGGAGCTTTTCGACTGCTGTTGGCGGTGTTGGTCGCTGTATCTCATATGGGCAAAAAGTTCGCCGGACTGAATCCTGGTGTGATCGCCGTTATCTCGTTCCTTATCATCAGTGGATTCGTCATGGCTTCGCTCATCGAGCGAAACTACCGTGAGCCGAGGAAGATCGGTCTGTTCTATATCGACAGGGCTCTGAGGTTGTATCCGCAATTTCTGGTCTACTTCGTCGCCTCGTGTCTGGTTATTCATTTTCTGTTGCCCGGTACGCCCCAAGCGGCTGAGCTGACATGGAAAACCCTGTCCACCAGTGTGCTCATGCTACCGCTTGGCTATTACATGTTCGGCGTCGGCGCGACCGAGATCCTGCCACCGGGCTGGTCGCTGGGGCTGGAAATGAGTTTTTATATGCTGATCCCGTTTCTGCTGATTTTCAAAGCGCAGGGTCTTGCCTTTGCGGTATCGGTCGGGATTTTTCTGCTGGCGTGCCTTGGCTTTATCAATACCGATATCTATGGATATCGTTTGCTGCCGGGAGTGTTGTTCATCTTCCTGTGCGGCTGCTATCTGTACCAAGACAATCTCAGAGCAATGGTCGTTGTCACCGGCACAGCCGTTGCGGCGGGACTGCTGTTTGTTGCGATCATGCTCGGATGGATCGAGCGTCGTCCGTTCAATGCCGAAGTCACTCTCGGTATCGCCGTGGGCATTCCTTTGGTCTACATGTTGACCAAACTGAAGTTCCATCGGATGGACGAGTTCCTGGGCAACATCAGTTATGGCGTGTTTCTCAACCACTTTGTGGTGATGTATCTATTGCGAGGTTTTTGGCCCGTCGCGTATGACGCCAACGTTGTCGGAGCGGTGCTGGCGTTGTCATTTTTCTGCAGTGGCCTGACGTATTACTGCGTCGAGCGTCCGGCGCTGAAGTTGCGTCACCACCTGCGCGGCAGGGCGAAGGAAAGGCTGGTTCAACCGGGTAGCGCCGAGAAAATTGTATCCCCTGTGGGTGAGCGTGAACTGGCATAACGCTCGGCTGTTTGCTTAAGTCAACCAAGGCCCTCGACGACTCACGCCGCCAGGAGAATGTCATGACGTTGCGATTGCTGCTGGTTGCCGCGTTTACATCGTGCGTCATGGTCGGTGCGCAGGCCGCTGAATACAACCGGGTCAACGCCAGCGCCAGCCAGATCAGTTTCACCTACAACCAGATGGGCTCGCGAATGTACGGCACCTTCGGCAGATTCGAGGCGACGCTGGAC
Organism: Pseudomonas sp. GXM4; assembly: GCF_008923895.1. Lineage (NCBI taxonomy): Bacteria > Pseudomonadati > Pseudomonadota > Gammaproteobacteria > Pseudomonadales > Pseudomonadaceae > Pseudomonas > Pseudomonas sp. GXM4. The sequence continues at coordinate 18,971 of NZ_WBRZ01000061.1, read as the reverse complement.
TTCGATACCGACGACCTCGGCAAAGCCCAGACCACGCTGCATATCGATCTCGCCAGCATCGATGCTGGCAGTGAAGACGCCAATACCGAACTGGTGAAACCGGCGTGGTTCGACACCGGGAAATTCCCGCTCGCGGTGTTCAAGTCCAGCCGTTTTACTCAAGTGGACGAGCATCGTTATCAAGTCGCCGGTCAGCTCACGCTCAAGGGCATCACTCGCGAGGTCGAGGTGCCGGTGGAGTTGAAACCGGACAACGCCATCGGCATCTTCGATGGTGAGCTGGTGCTCAACCGTGAGGCGTTCGGCCTCGGCGCAGGGGAGTGGGCCGACAGCGTGGTGTCCAGAGACATCAACATCAAATTCAGAGTGGTGGCGCCACAACAGTGACCGTTCAGTAATATCGGTCCTGTTCCTTCATCGCCTGGATCTGCCAGAACGTCCGGCCGGAAATCAGCAGGAACAGCAGGGCGATCGTCACGCCGCCGGTCATGATGTAAAAACCTGCGCGATAGCTTTGCAGCTGGCTGGCGATGGCGCTTTTTTCCGGCATCCAGGGCGAGACCAATAGCGCAATCGGGCCATTGACTTCGTACTGGGTGTGTTCGGCGTAGCGTTCGTCGACAAAATCACCTTCATGGAGCTGGCCCAGCTCGTCGGCATAACGATAGTGAATGATTTTGCCATTCTTGTTCATCAGGATCTCTTCCAGCTGCGTGACAGTGCCGTTGGTTTGCGCGCCATTGAAATTCAGCAGCGCATACAGAATGCCTTGATGGCGCGCCATCCCGGCGAGGAGCAAGACCACGCAGCAGGCGACAGTGAGCATGACGACGCGGTTGTAAAGATGATCTTTTGCGGCTTCGCGCGGGTAATACATGGCCCGGTCCTTGGTAGTGAAATGAGGGTGTTCGTTACATCGGCCTTCGACAGCGGATCTTTAAACGGTGGTCTATCGCGGCACGGTATGATGTCGCGGTTCGTCGACGGCTCTGATCATCGGCAACGTTTTTTATCGCCGGAGTTTGCCCATGCCACGCATCACCCACTACACCTCCCCATGCCCGGAAAGCGTCAACAGCCAGATCCTGCAAATGGTCGTCGACTACCTGACCGACATCAGTGCGGTCGGCCTCGGCCCGAGCAATCTGCTGTACAACGTTTATCAGTACGCGGTGGGTTATGAGGTGCATCTCTACCTTGAGGCGTTGAACGGCCAGAAGGGCACCGAGGTGGAATTGCTGGTGGCCACTAACGATGAAGACCCGGAGCAAGTCATCGGATTCCTCATCTGTCTGCCGGTGCAGGGCGATTGGGAGGCGTGCAGCGTCGCGTACATGGCGGTGCGTGAAGGCCATCGGCGCCAAGGTGTGGCGCGGGCGATGCTCGCGGACATGGTCGGGCGCTATCCGCATGCGGAAATGGCCTGCAGCATTGGCAAGGTCCCGTATTTCGAGGCACTGGGTTTTGAAGTGATCGGCCAGCGCGAAACCCAGGTGCTGATGAGCACGCGGCATTACCGCAGCAACGGCCTGCGCGGGTTCATCGACACCACGCCGATCTATCGCTCGCTGGAAGTGCAGCAGATTCACACCTATCTGCTGCAGAAGAACGGCAAGCGCGCGATGCTCGATGCGGAAAAACAACGCGACCGCCATCTGGACCAGACCAGCCGCCACGTAGAAGAATTTGTCCGTCAGCGCCTGACCCTGCACTGATCGTCGGCCAATCAAAAGCCCTTGCTGCGCATCCCGCGGCAAGGGCTTTTTTGTACCTGCTAACCGAGCTTGACGTTCATGGTGATACGCGCGGTGAAGACTTTTTTACCCTCGCAATCGTGAATGTCGACGTTGACTACCTTGTCGCCATCGCTTTGCCAATCCACACCTTCAGCGCTGGCCACGGCGGTGACGTCGGTTTTCGCCTTGGCCAGATATTCCACGGTCATGCCTTTGGGAATCCAGCGCGCGCCGGCCGGGATCGACACGTCGGTCATCATTCCGCCGGCCAGTTCTGCCGCGTTGCACATGGCGATCGCGTGCACCGTGCCGAGGTGGTTGGTGATTTCCTTGCGAAACGGCACTTGCACGGTGGCGGCATTCGGGCGCAACTCGGAAATCAGCGGATTGATGGTGCTGAAGTACGGGGCGAACTGACAGGCCATTTTGCTGAATGCATCCGGGCCGACGCTGTTGAACATGCTGAGAGATTGACTCATGGGAAGCCTCGCTTGGTAGTTTGCAGAATGATGTTCCGTTACAGAATAATGTTCTGTAACGGAACGGTATTCTGTTCACGGCAAATCTGTCAACCTAGGCGCGATTTGTTCACGGGCACGTGACGCCTTTATCAACCTCCGTTTTTGGACCCGAGCAGCATGGACACCGCCGATCTACTGGAACGCAGCTACCCCGGCCGCCGCGCCGAACTCAAACGCGATATCTTTCGCAAGGCCCTGAGCCTGTTCAATGAACAGGGGATCGAGGCCACCACCATCGAGATGATCCGTGCCGAATGCGACACCAGCGTCGGCGCGATCTATCACCATTTCGGCAACAAGGAAGGGCTGGTCGCGGCGCTGTTTTTCACCGCGTTGGAGGATCAGGCGCGTTTGCGTGATGCGTATCTGGACGCGGCCAATACCACTGAAGAAGGCGTGCAGGCGCTGGTCTTCAGCTATGTCGACTGGGTCGAGCAACAGCCGCAGTGGGCGCGATTCCAGTACCACGCGCGGTTCGCCGTGACCAAAGGCCCGTTCAAGGACGAGCTGGCCGAGCGCAACAAGACGCGCAACCTGCGTCTGCGCCAATGGCTGACGCAATCGGGTCGCGCCGCCGAACTGCAGGATTTGCCTGCCGAGCTGCTGCCATCGCTGATCATTGGCCAAGCGGACAGCTACTGCCGAGCCTGGCTGGCAGGGCGAGTCAAAGGCAGCCCGAGCGCCTATCGCGAAGTGCTCGCGCAAGCGGCGTGGCGTTCGATTCGCGCCGAAGGTCTCGCCGAGAACTGAAATACGCAGACAAAAAAGAGCCTCAAAGCTCTTTGATGGGGAGGAAGTAGAGCCCGTGAGGCTCAAGAGGCGTGTGAAGCAAAGCGTGGGCTTGATTGGGGTTCAGAACACCCACACCTACGCAGCGCCGGATCAATCCAGTCACCGCGTAGCTTCATCCTAGGAGCGCGCAATGGACGACTCAAGTACCGCCAGTCGTCCCTGCACAATGCCGCTTCATGCCGGGCGCGATCCCGGCCAACCGGATTTTGCCAATGCCGCCAGAAGCGTCTGCCCATCCAGGCCCGGCACCGAATGACCGTTGCCCTCGCTGCTGTCGCTGGCGAGCAGGGCATTGATGATCGCTTCTTCAACGGCTTCGGTCGCGGCCAGAAACAGCTCGCTGATGTGGTCGTTGTTGACCATGCGCAAACCGTCGCAGGTGGCTGCGCGTTTAGCCTCGTAAGCGGCAGGCGGGACGTGATCATTGCCGGTGGCGAAGGCAATGAAGATGTCGCCGCTGTGGTCTTCGTTACCGCCGCCGGTACGCGCCAGGCCCAGGCTGGCACGCTGTGCCAGACGCGTGCATTGATGGGGCAGCAGCGGCGCATCGGTCGCCAGGCAGACGACGATCGAGCCCATGCCCGGGTGCGGCAGCGCTGCTCGCAGGAACGGTGAGTCCTTCTGTTCCATATAGCGCCCGACCGGGTAACCATCGACGCGTAATTCACTGCGAATGCCGTGGTTGGCCTGCACGATCGCGCCGACGGTCCAGCCTCCCTGGGCAGCACTCAAACGGCGCGATGCGGTGCCGATGCCACCCTTGAATTCGTGGCAGATCATGCCGCTGCCACCACCCACCGCACCTTCGCCTACCGGCCCATCCACGGCGCCGTTCAGCGCCTCGGCGACATGCTCGGGTTTGACGTGAAAGCCGTTGATGTCATTGAGCAGTCCATCAAAGGTCTCCAGCACCACCGGCATATTCCAGTAAAGCCGCCCGTCATCCGGCTGCTGCTCTCGGTCCAGCACTATCAGCGCATCACGCACCACACCGAGGCTGTGGGTGTTGGTAAAGGCAATCGGACTAGTCAGCAGACCGGCCTCGCGAATCCATTCCAGCCCGGTCGCATCACCGTTGCCATTGAGTACATGCACGCCGGCAAAGCACGGTTGCTGGCTGGTCGAGCCGGGGCGCGGCTCGATCAGCGTGACGCCGGTGCAGATGTCACGGCCGCTGCTGCTGCGACCACGTACATTGCTGTGACCGACGCGCACCCCCGGCACATCGGTAATGGCGTTGAGCGGGCCGGGTTGCATCTGGCCAATCAGGATATCGAGATCACGGGCACGCGGATTCATAAGATTCAGTCTCTTCATTGAAAAGGTCGGGCGGCTTACCGCTCGGATGAGGCAGGCAGATTTCTTGCGCGGGTTACTGGCCGTTCTTGACCTTGCTCCACACCCGCGTACGCACGCGTTCGGCGGCTTTGGGCAAGGGTTCGAGGGTGTAAAGCGTGGCCATGGCGGCAGGGGACGGGTACACCGCCGGGTTGTCGCGAGTGGTTGCTGCCACCAGCGTTGTCGCGGCGCGATTGCCATTCGGGTACGACAGGTGATCACTGACCGGTGCGATCACTTCCGGTCGCAGCAGGTAATCGATAAACGCCAGGCCTTGGGCGCGATTGGGGGCGTCCTTGAGCAGCACCAGAGTGTCGAACCACACCGGCGCGCCTTCCTTGGGCAGGCTGTAGGCGATCTTTACGCCGTTATTGGCCTGTTCGGCGTTGGTCTTGGCTTCGAGCATCGCCCCGGACCAGCCAACCGCCACGCAGATATTGCCGTTGGACAGATCGCTGATGAATTTCGAGGAGTTGAAGTAGGCGATGTGCGGGCGCAGCTTGAGCAGCAGTGCTTCGGCTTTTTTGTAGTCTTCGGGGTTGGTGCTGTTGGGCGGCAAGCCCAGATAATGCAGGGCGACCGGCAGCATTTCCGACGGCGAATCGAGCATCGCCACGCCGCACTCGGCCAGTTTGGCCAGATTGGCTTCGTTGAACAGCAACTCCCAGGAATCCACCGGCGCTTTGTCACCCAACACGGCGCGGACTTTGTCGACGTTATAGCCAATGCCGTTGGTGCCCCACAGGTAAGGCACGGCGTACTGATTGCCCGGGTCGTTGACCGCGAGTTTCTTTAGCAGATCGGGGTCGAGGTTTTGCCAGCCTGGCAGTTGATCGCGAGGCAATGGGGCGAGGGCGCCGGCCTTGATCAGGGTCGGCAGGCTGAAGTTGCTCGCCACGACAACGTCGTAGCCGCTGCGGCTGGTCATCAGTTTGCCTTCGAGCACTTCGGCGCTGTCGAAGGTGTCGTACACCGGCCGGATGCCGCTGTCGCGCTGGAAATCATGCAGGGTGTTCGGCCCGATGTAGTCGTACCAGTTGTAGACGTGCACGCTCGGCACGTCGGCTGCCATGGCGGCCGAGGAGAGACAAAAACAGGCCAGCAGGCCCGGGTTGATAGATCCACGGTGACGACGCATGATGCGGCACTCCTGGCCTGTCGCAGGCCGGTGATGAACTGGAGTGGTCAGGCTAACGGGCCGGTCACACCAGCCCCATTCCCATCATGGGTTACTCGAAAGGGGTAGTGCGTGGACGCGTTGTTGCAGGAATTGCCGGTGCATCAGAGTCTGGCGCGGGTATTTTCTCACCTCGGGCAGGACGGTTTCTGGCGCGCGCTGGTCGACACCCTGCGCCTGCTGGTGCCGCTGGACAATGCCCTCGTCGCCCTGATGCAGGCCGGCCAGCCGCCGCGTTTGCTGATCGACTTCGACAGCAAGGGCTACGTGGACGACCAGCAGGAGCTGGCCGGTTATACCGCCGGCATGTACCTGCTCGATCCGTTTTATCAAGCCGCCGTCAGCGGGATCAGCGACGGCCTGCACAGCCTGGCGTCCGTTGCGCCGGATCAGTTTCTGCACAGCGAGTACTACCAGAGCTACTTTCGTGCCGTGGTGGGCGAGGATGAATTGCAGTTTCTGATCAACGTCGAAGGCGCGGTACTCGGCTTGTCCCTGGGCCGCTCGACCGCGTTTGGCATGGCCGAGCAGGGTCGCCTGTTGTGCGTACGTGACTGGGTATTGGCGGCGATGCATCGCCACATGCAGTTGCTGCCGCCGCAAGGGCCGGTGGCTGAAGCGGTGGTGGGTGATCTGGCGACGTTGCTGGACCGTTTCGATGCCCGGCTGACCGCGCGCGAGATCGACACGGCGCGCCTGATCCTGCAGGGCTTTTCCAGCAAGGCGATGGCCCAGCAGATGGGGATTTCGCCGGAGACCGTGAAGGTGCATCGGCGCAATCTCTATCACAAGCTCAATGTCACCGGGCATGGTGAGTTGTTTGCACTGGTGCTGCGGCCGACGGTTTTTTGATCAACACAGAACTTGTGTGGGAGCGAGCCTTGGTGTTTCAGCTGATGCGCTGGAAGACCAGGGCTTTCAGGCCGCTCTCTGAATCGATATCGGGAAACTCTGGCGGGTTGTCCAGCCGATGATCGAAGCGCAGGCTGGGCGCTTCCTGGGTCACGCCATCAATGAGAAAGTCGGAACCGAACGACGGGTCGTTCATGCACGCCAGCACCGTGCCTTGCGCGGTCAGCAGTTCCGGCAAGCGGCGCAATACGCGTTGATAGTCCTTGGTCAGCAAAAAGCTGCCTTTCTGAAACGACGGCGGGTCGATGATCACCAGATCGTACGGGCCGCTGTTGATCACCTTGCCCCAGGATTTGAACAGGTCGTGACCGAGAAAGCTGACCTTGCTCAGGTCGTGGCCGTTCAGGCGGTGATTGTCGCGACCTCGGCTCAGCGCGGCGCGGGACATATCCAGGTTGACCACATGGCTGGCGCCACCCTCGATTGCCGCCACGGAAAAGCCGCAGGTGTAGGCGAACAGGTTCAACACCCGCTTGCCCGCCGCCTGTTCGCGCACCCAGTTGCGGCCGTAGCGCATGTCGAGAAACAGCCCGGTGTTCTGCTTGCGTCCCAGGTCGACGCGGTACTGCAAGCCACCCTCGACGATGGTCATTTCTTCGATTTCCTCACCGATCAGCCATTCAGCCGTGCTCTGCGGCAGATAACGATGCTGGATCAGCAAAGTGTGCGCGCCGGACTGCTGCCATTCGGGCGAGGCGGCGAGTTGCAGCAGTAAATCCCGCAGATCCTGCAGTTGCTCAGGCGCCGGTTCTTTGAACAGCGACACCAGTACCACGCCCTGCAACCAGTCCACGGTCAGCTGCTCCAGCCCCGGCCAGCAGCGCCCGCGGCCGTGAAAAAAACGGCGGGTTTCGCTGGGCGCCGTTGCCAGTGCGGGCAGCAAATGAGCGTGGAGGGTCGCGAGCGCTTCAGGGGTCATGGATCAGGATCGGCCAGTCAAAGGGCCGGCATTTTAACCACAAATGAGGGGATTCGATGGGCGCTGCGCTTCGAAAAACAACACCTTGGCGAAATCCTCTGTATCAAAAATGAATTTCTACAGGGCGCGCTGCTCATACCTGATAAGCAGCGGATTCAAAACCGCTTATCAAAAATGTAATTCGGGGGAGTGCTGTTCATGTGCCCTACACCTACGTCGAGCGCGCACCTTCCTGGCGGGTTGATTCTGATTGTCGAGGACGATCCGTTGATTCTGGAGTTTCTTTGCGAAATTCTCCAGGAGGAAGGGTTCAAGGTCGAACCGAAAACCAGCGCCGACGCTGCGTCGCTGTATCTGGAAAAGCACGCGGCGGACGTTGCGCTGCTGCTGACCGACATCACCATGCCCGGCACGCTTAACGGCGCCGATTTGGCTAATCTGTTCGGCGACCGCTGGCCGGAGAAACCGGTGATGGTCATGTCCGGCTATGAAACGCCTGAGACCTCCGGGGTCAAGCATTCGGTGGCGTTCATCAAGAAGCCGTGGGCGATCGGACAGTTGCTCGACTGTGTGGAAAGCGCGTTCAAATCCAAGGCGCCGCAGTTGCACTGACAAGTGCTACATTGCCGGGCCAGGCTGCCCGGCCAACTGTCAGAGGATTTGCTCTCTTGTCTGCACAAGCATCGGTTTTTGATCGCGCGTTCGGCGCGTTCCTGTTCGACATGGACGGCACCGTCCTCAACTCCATCGCCGCCGCCGAGCGCATCTGGTCAGCGTGGGCGGTGCGCCATGGCGTTGATGTCGAGACGTTCCTGCCGACCATCCATGGCGCGCGGGCGATCGACACCATCACCCGGCTGAATCTGCCGGGCGTGGATGCCGAGCAACAGGCAGCTTTCATCACCGCAGCGGAAATCAATGACGTTGAAGGCATTGTCGAGATTCCTGCGGCGGCAGCCTTTCTCAACGCGCTGCCGAAAAATCGTTGGGCGATGGTGACGTCGGCGCCTCGCGATCTGGCGTTGCGGCGGATGGCGGCGGCGGGTATCCCCGAGCCGGCGGTGATGATCACGGCGGAAGATGTAAAGGCTGGCAAGCCTGATCCTGCGGGGTATCTGCTGGCGGCGAAAAAGCTCGGTGTCGAGCCAGCGGATTGCCTGATTTTCGAGGACGCTGCCGTCGGCATTCAGGCTGCGGAAGCGGCGGGCGCGGCGTTGATGATTATCACCACCACGCACCAGCACCCGATCGAAACGGCGCATGCGACGTTGGCCAGTTACGATGCGATCAGCGTCAGCGTCGGCGCCGATGGTCTGCTTCGTCTGACGGAAATCTGATCTGTTCCGAAATGCCCCTCACCCTAGCCCTCTCCCGGAGGGAGAGGGGACTGACCGGGGGATATTCAGGTAATACGCCGACGTGAAAAGTCTTCTCTGAATCCATAATCGCTATGGTCTTTCAGGTCGACGTCAAATTCAGCACAACTCGATCGGTTCCCTCTCCCCCGGGAGAGGGCTAGGGTGAGGGGCTACGGTCTGCCAGACACAGGGGATCGTCGATCAAACAACATCCCCGTCACCGGTCGGCAGCTCAACCATGCCGGCAATATCGCAACTACGCTGATCCATGCTCGTGAAATCGTCGCCAAAGTCGAGCGCGGTGGAACTCCTTGCTAATGAGGTAAACGCATGAAGATCGATCTGAGTGGAAAACTGGCCATTGTCAGCGGCAGCACTGCCGGCATCGGTCTGGGCATCAGCCAGTCGCTGGCCGAAGCCGGGGCGACGGTGGTGGTCATCGGTCGCGACACGGCCAAGGTCGAGCAGGCGCTGGCGAGCATACGCCACGCGGTGCCCAGCGCGCAGTTGCGTGGTCTGACCGCCGATCTGGGCACGGCCGAGGGCGCGGAAAAGCTGTTCGCCGCCGAACCGCGCGCGGACATTCTGGTGAACAACCTCGGCATCTTCAACGACGTCGATTTCTTCGAGACTCCCGACAGCGAGTGGACGCGCTTCTACGAGGTCAACGTGATTTCCGGCGTGCGCCTGGCGCGGCATTATGTGCCGGCGATGGTTGAGCAGGGTTGGGGCCGGGTGATCTTTCTGTCATCGGAATCCGGGGTGGCGACGCCGGCTGACATGCTCAATTACGGCGTGACCAAAAGCGCCAACCTCGCGGTGTCCCACGGCTTGGCCAAGCGTCTGGCTGGCACCGGGGTCACGGTCAATGCGATCCTGCCGGGGCCGACTTTCACCGACGGCCTGCAGGACATGCTCAGAGACGCGGCCGCCGAATCCGGGCGCGACCTGCGCGACGAAGCCGACGCCTTTGTGCGCAAGGCCCGTCCGACGTCGATCATCCAGCGTGTGGCGGATGTTTCGGAGGTGGCGCATCTGGTCACGTACATTGCTTCACCGCTGTCCTCGGCCACCACGGGCGCAGCCTTGCGCGTCGATGGCGGTGTAGTCGACAGCCTGACGATCTGAATTTTCCAAAAGAGAGGTTTTATGCCAACTGCATCCGCAACCATCGACATCCCGGCCTCGGCCGATCAGGTCTGGCAATTGATCGGCGGCTTCAACACGCTGCCGGACTGGCTGCCGTTGATCACCAACAGCGAAATGAGCGAAGGCGGGCGAGTGCGCACCCTGCAAACCGCTGACGGCGGCGTGGTCGTCGAACGTCTGCAGACCTTCGATAACGCCGCAAAAAACTATAGCTATTCGATTGAACAGGCACCGTTCCCGGCCAGCGATTACCTGGCGACGATCAAGGTTGAAGCCCAGGGGCAGGGCTCGCGGGTGACGTGGTCGGGGCGCTTCAATGCAGTCGGCGTGAGCGATGAAGAAGTGGTGGCGCTGTTCAACGGCATCTACCAGGGCGGGCTCGAAGCCTTGCGGGCGAATTACCCAACCTGAGACGCAGATCGTTCCCACGCTCTGCGTGGGATGCAGCCCGGGACGCTTTGCGTCCCATTTCGAAAGCCGGAACGCGGAGCGTCCCTTGAGGCATTCCCACGCGAAGCGTGGGAACGATCGGCGCGAGACGTCAGGCCTGGCTAATCAAACTCTGCCGACAATCCAGCACCAGTTTCGCCCCACCCAAATCACTGCCGCCCACCTCAAGACTGAAGCCGTGCAGGCTGACTATCGCCGCAACGATCGACAACCCCAGACCAAAACCACTCTGCGGCTGGCCACCCTCGGTGCGGTAAAACCGCTGGAACACCGCCTCACGTTCAGCCTCGGGAATCCCGGGCCCTGAGTCATGAACCTCGATCCGCGTCTGGCCATTGGCATTGACCCCACGCAACATCACCGTGCCGCCGGGCGGGGTGAATTTGATCGAGTTGCTCAGCAGGTTCGCCAGCGCTTCGAACAGCAACGCGCGGTCGCCATTGAGCGGCGGCAGCGTCTCCGGCATGTTCAACTGGAAACGCAGATCGCCTTCCTCGGCCAGTGGCAGATAGAACTCGTGCAACTCCTCCAGCAAACGCACCGGATCAAGTTCGACGAAACCTGAACGGCGCTGGCGATCTTCCAGTTCGGAAATCCGCAACAAACCCCGGAAGCGCGCCATCAGCGTATCCGCTTCAGCCAGTACCAGATCCAGTTGCGCCGCTTCTTGCGAACCTTCACCCGCCTGTTGCTGCATGCGATACAACTGCGCGCGCAGGCGGGTCAGCGGCGTGCGCAAATCGTGGGCGATATTGTCGCAGACGCCCTTGACCTCGTTCATCAAGCGCTCGATGCGCTCAAGCATGGCGTTGACGATGGCGGCGAGCATGTCCAGTTCATCGCGGCGATTGGACAACGGCAAGCGGTGCGTCAGGTCACCGGCGACGATGGCCTGGGCGCTGTTCTGGATCGCGCGAATGCGCTGCAACGGTCTACGCCGCAGCAGATGCCAACCGGCGACCCCGGGAATAATCGTCAGCGACACGCCCCAGAACAACGCGTGCAAAATGATCCGCGTCACCGCAAACAGCGAGCCATTGTCACGCAGCAGCACCAGCCAGCGCCCGTCGCGAGTCTGGGTGGCCACAGCATCGCAGCTGTCGCTCGGCAGAGTCGGATCGTCGGAATCGGCGCACTCGGCGAGCATATGGATCTTGCCGTCGAGCGGCAGTCCTTCGGGAATTTGCTGAAGTGCGCCGCCCAGGTAAACGCCGTCAGCGCTGAACAGACCATAGGCGTCGACACCACGAATATCGAAGGTCATGCTGGCGGCGAGGGCGTCTTCGAGTTGCTCGCCGCGAAAGTGCGAAAACAGATGCTGACGTTGCATCAACGAATGTTTGGCCAGTTTGTCGAGGTAGCCGGATACCTCGTAGTACATGACCCCCATGAGGATCGCGCTCCACGCCACGAACAGCGAGCTGTACAGCGCCAGCAAGCGGCTGCTGGACGAGCGCCAGCCGTCAGACGGGTTCGGCAATGACATAGCCGGAGCCCCGTACCGTGCGGATCAGCGGAACGTTGCCGGCTGCGTCGATCTTCTTGCGCAGACGGCCGATGTGCACGTCGATCAGGTTGGTGCCCGGGTCGAAGTGATAACCCCAGACCTCTTCGAAAATCATCATCCGCGAGAGAATCTGGCCGCTGTTGCGCATCAGAAACTCGAGCAGTTTGTATTCGGTGGGCAACAGCGTCAGCACCTGTCCGGCGCGGCGGGCTTCATGGCTGATCAGGTCGAGTTCGAGGTCAGCGACGTTCAATGTCGTGGCCTGGGTGGCGACGCTGTTCTGTCGGCGCAGCAACACTTCCACCCGCGCGGCCATTTCATCGGTGGCGAACGGTTTGGTCAGGTAGTCATCGCCACCGGCGCGCAAACCGCGCACGCGCTCATCGACATCGGAGAGGGCGCTGATCATCAGAATCGGCGTCGCCACGCCCATGGTGCGCAGGGTGGTGACGATGGCCAGACCATCCAGCTCGGGCAACATGCGGTCGAGGGTGATCAGGTCGTAGTTGCCGCTGACGGCACGGTCGAGGCCCTCGCGGCCATTGTCGACCCAGTCGACATCCAGCCCGTGGCTGCTCAGTTCGGCAACGATTTCCCGCGCGGTCACGGCGTCGTCTTCGATGGTCAAGATACGAGTCATAGGCAGGCCTGCTGATCGGTTCAAACGGAATGGCAGCATTTTGCCAAGAATTTACCGTGACGCTTTAAATTAACTTTCATCTTCGTCGCGACGGTGAATCGGAATTGATCGGATTTGCCTGTCAGCCATCAATGCAGAAAACCCGCAGGCGCTGACCATTTATTGCAAATTGCACGGATCAGCGAAGTTCAAACTTTATAACCTGTTGAAAATAAAGAGTTTATTTTGTTTCTGTAACTGGCACGGTCACTGCAATTCCTCACCTGACGAGTTGTAACACCATTTTTCATGCCTGGAGCAGTACAACAATGAATAGATCCCCTGATGGCTATTATCCTGCCGTGGAAGAGTCGAGCAGCGTCTCAGGCGTGTCCTGGGGCGCGATCTTCGCCGGTGCTGCGGCGGCCGCTGCGCTGTCGATGATTCTGGTGCTGCTCGGTTTCGGTCTGGGCTTTTCGGCGGTTTCACCGTGGGCCGGAGAGGGCGTCAGCGCCAAGGGCCTGGGCATTTCGACGATTGTCTGGCTGGCTGTGACGCAGATCATTGCTTCCGGCATGGGCGGCTACATTGCCGGTCGTCTGCGGGTGAAATGGGCGAACATGCACGGTGACGAAGTCTACTTCCGCGACACCGCCCACGGCTTCCTCGCCTGGTGCGTCGCCACGCTGGTCACCGCTGTGCTGGTGGTCGGTTCGGTCAGCAGCGTCGTCAGCGGCGGTGTGCAGGCTGGGGCTAACGTCGTCGGCGGTGCTGCCGGTGCCATGAGCCAGGCGGCCGGTTCTGCCGCAGCCAATACTGACAGCGATCAGTACGGCTACTTCGTCGACAGTCTGTTCCGTGACGACCGTCCGGCTGCCGTCAGCGATGACGCCGCACGCGGCACCGTGACCCGCATCTTCGCCCAGAGCCTGGCTAACGGTCAGCTCAGCGCCGAAGACCGCACCTACCTCGCACAACTGGTGTCGCAACGTACCAACCTGAGCCAGGCCGATGCTGAACGTCGCGTTGACGAGATCTACGCCAACACCCAGAAAGCCATCGCTGACGCGAAACTGAAAGCCCAGCAAGCTGCCGACACCGCCGCGAAAGTCGCTGCCTACACCTCGCTGTGGATGTTTGTCGCGCTGCTGGCCGGTGCGTTCTTTGCCAGCCTGGCAGCCACCTTCGGCGGTCGTCGTCGCGATGCAGTCGAGTACGTTGAAGTCGACACCTACACCACAACCACTCCGGTCCGTTAAAAAGGAGAGTCACCATGCGCTCATTACTGCTGTTCTTCCTCGGCGTACCGATCCCGATCATCATCCTGATCGCCCTGTTCGTACACTGATCCCTCTGAGGCAGGATGCCTCTGCCGCTTTCATCTTCGGCTGAAAGCGGCTTTTTTGCGTTTGGGAACTGCAAACGCAAGCTTGGTGAATTACTCGGTCGGCACGACATTATCCAGCGCTTTGTTCACGGCCAGTTCTCCCAACATCACCACTTGCGCAATGCCCAACAGGGTATTGCGCCGTGAGCCTTCGAGCATCCCGGCAAAGTCACCGAGCATCACCGTGGCGGACGCCAGGGATTCGCACGCGTTGACCAGCAAGGATTCGGTGTCGGATTGCGGGTTGACCATGAACAGAGTATTGGGGCTGTACGGCGTGGCGTTGATCCTGGCCGGCGGATTGGAAGGTGTGTGTGACATCAGCTGAAACTCCGATGAGAGCCGCTTGGTGTGAGAGAGAACGCCGCGGGGCGACGTGCACGCTGGCAGTGAGGGAGCACGCCCCCTCATACCTCGGTTGCGGCTAGTTCGACACGCGTCGGCTGTCGAGCACGCGATTGACGACCAGCTCACTCAGCATGATCACCTGCTGCAACATCAGCAGCGAACGGCGCTGTGCAGGCTCGATGACGTTGCTTATTTCGCGGGCCATGTCGTTCGCCGCAGCCAGCGATTCACAGGCTTCGAGGAGCAAGGTTTCCTCGTCCACCGTTGGGTCGACGAGAAAGATCCGGCCCGGTTGACGATTGGGAATCGTAGTCTTGAGGGTTTGCGGATCGAGATAAAAGTTGATGGCGCGAGCGGCGGCGTCTTTTATGCTCTGGGGCTCCAGAGCGGGGTCGTACGGGATCGAATCGGCTTCTGGCGGGTTTGGCGTTACTTTGAACATGGATGACTCTCTATCTTGAAGGAATGAAGAGCCGTCACTATCGCTACCAAACGAAGGGTGGCGGCCACGCGCAGGTTGGTAGACCGGTCAAGATAGTTAACCCCGGCGCTCACGAATGAGCCCCACGCATGGTCACCATGAAGAGCTGACCCTCAAAGGAGGGGCCGCTTAAAGGGACGCCATACAACTATCAAGAAACGGGCTACCAAACCCGATCACTGTTTTGCAGTGACAGGGAAACGATATAGCCCTACCGATAGCCGTGTAAGCCGGCGGATTCTGATGCACCCGTAGGCAGCGACGCAAGGCGTTGTAGGTCCGATGCCGTAACAGCGCGTGTGATTTAAACATGATCGACAAATTGCGTTTATCCACTGCGCAAGGGCCGGCATGCCTGAGCCTTTTGCTTTCGGCAACTCAACAAAGCGACAATCGGTTCCCGAAGTGCCCTAGCTTCACTCCCCCGATTTTTCGATTAAGGAAGAATACGTTGGACAAGAAGGAAACCAAACGCCAGGTCAGCGAAATGCTCGATGCCGGTCGCTCGAAAACCGAGACTTTCAAGGCATTCTCCGGTGGTGCGCTGAAAGACAAGGCTCTGGCCTATCTGATCGGCTCGCGTCCCGATGCGGATCTACTCGGACGCCACGCCGGCAAGATCAAAATCCTTCTTGGACTGACTTACGTTCAGGCGCTGATCGGTCTGGTGGGCGGCTATCTCCTCGGGCTGACCATCAGCAGCGGTTTCGCCATCGGACTTGGTTTGTTCGCCGGTGGCGTGCCTTTGCTTTTTGCCTGGGGTTTCTATCGCAACGCGGCCCATGCCTATACGGTGTACGTGATGCTCTCGATCAGCCAGATGCCGCGCATGTTCAAGGAATATGCGGATGACCCGATCGGTACGGTGGTCGGTGTGGCGATCACGCTGGCGATGATCTTCTACGTCGCTTGGCTGAAAAACCTGCTGTTCCCGGACCTTGCGTTGATCGGCGCAAAGAAGATCAAAGGCCAGTTCGTCTTCTCCAACTAACCGTTTCCATCCCGCCATTTTCACTGGCCTGGATCAATATTTCGCCTGGCGATATCGCCTACCGTAAATGATCCAGGCCTTTGCTGAGGTATGAGCTACAGTGCTTGTCGCGCACCTTGTTGCGCTGACGAAGTATCCGCGTCGACGTTGAAAACACAGCAATAAAAGCGTCGACGAGGCGTAGTGCAGCAAGGAGCTGACACAACCTCAACTGAATCTTCACGGACGAACACCGTAATGAACTGCCTAGAAAGAACCTTCGATATCCAGCCCTTGGTGCAGGCGGACATGACCGTGCACATCAACGGCCAAGCGGTCAGCGCCGCCATTGGCGAAACCGTTCTCAGCGTCATCCAGTCCCTCGGCGTGCGCCAGATCGCACGCAACGATCACGATCAAATCAGCAGCGCCTATTGCGGCATGGGCGTGTGCCAGTGCTGTCTGGTGAAAATCAACGGTCGGCACAAGCGCCGCGCCTGCCAGACCGTGGTCCGCGACGGCATGCAGATCGAAACCCGAGTCAACCGCGTCGTCGCGCAGGAGGTTGTATGAGCCTGCAACCGTTGATCGTCGGCGGCGGGCCGGCGGGAATGGCTGCGGCCATCGAACTGGCGCGCCACGGCGTGCGCTGCACCTTGCTCGAAGAGGCTTCGTGCCTCGGCGGCGTGGTCTATCGCGGGCCGTTGCGCGACGGCGTGCAGCTGGATTATCTCGGCCCGCGTTATGCCGAAGCACTGGACAAACTGCACGGTGAATTTCAGCAGCAGTCAGGGCTGACCGACGTGCGCCTCAACCATCGCGTGGTCGGCGCTGAAGGCACCCGCGCTCTGGTGGTGCTCGATGGCGATGAACAGCTGCACGAGATCGCTTATCCGCAACTGCTGTTGGCCGCTGGATGTCACGAACGCAGCGTGCCGTTTCCCGGCTGGACGTTGCCGGGAGTGATCCTGCTCGGCGGTCTGCAGTTGCAGATCAAGAGTGGCGTGGTCAAGCCGCGGGGGCCGGTGATCATCGCCGGCACCGGGCCGTTGCTGCCGCTTGTCGCGACCCAGTTGCATGCGTCTGGCGTGCGCGTCGCCGGCGTCTATGAGGCTTGCGCATTCGGCAAGATCGCCCGTGAGAGTCTGGCGCTGCTGAACAAGCCGCAGCTGTTCCTCGACGGCTTGAGCATGCTCGCTTACCTCAAGTTGCACGGCATCCCGATGAACTACGGTTGGGGGGTGGTCGAGGCCCACGGCGAGGGCGAATTGAAAAGCGTCAGCGTCGCGCCATATTCGTCGACGTGGGAGGCGGATCTGTCGCGGGTCGAGCGTTTCGAAGCGCAGACGCTGGCGGTCGGTTACGGTTTTATTCCGCGCACGCAATTGAGCCAGCAGATGGGCCTTGATCACGGCTTCAGCGCCGATGGCTATCTGCGTGCCAACGCCAATGTCTGGCAGCAAAGCAGCGTCGCGCATGTGCATCTGGCCGGCGACATGGGCGGGATCCGCGGCGGCGAAGCGGCGATGCTCGCCGGCAAGATCGCCGCCACTTCTATCCTCCTGCAACGCGGCGTGCTCGACGCCGAGCTCGCCCGGGTGCGCCGTGATCGCTACGCAAGCAAACTCAGAGCCATCGTGCGCTTTCGTGCGGCGGTGGATCGCTACACCGAACGCGGTGTCGGGCAGATTGCTTTGCCCGCAGCCGACACGGTGATCTGTCGCTGCGAGCACGCAACCCGCGCCGACATCGATCTGGCCCTGGAGCAGGGTGTGCAAGACATCGCCAGCCTGAAAATGCGCACCCGCGTGAGCATGGGCGATTGTCAGGGGCGGATGTGCGTCGGCTATTGCAGCGATCGACTGCGCCAGGCCACCGGACGTCAGGATGTCGGTTGGCTGCGCCCACGCTTTCCAATCGATCCGGTACCGTTTTCCGCGTTCCAGTCTCTCGGCACGGAGGGCGCTTGCCATGAGTAAGTTCTACGACGTGGTCATTGCCGGTGGCGGCGTGATCGGCGCCTCCTGCGCCTACCAATTGTCCAAACGCAAAGATCTCAAGGTGGCACTGATCGACGCCAAGCGCCCCGGCAATGCGACCCGCGCTTCGGCTGGCGGTTTGTGGGCGATCGGCGAGTCGGTCGGCCTCGGCTGCGGGGTGATTTTCTTTCGCATGATGTCGGCCAACCGCAAGCGCGCAACCCAGGGCGCTGCGGTAGCGGTGGACGCCAGTACGCCGCATATTCTGCCGCAGTCGTTTTTCGATTTTGCCTTGCAATCCAACGCGCTGTACCCGGCGCTGCATCGCGAGCTGAAAGACAACCACGGCATGGATTGCAAGTTCGAAAAGACCGGATTGAAATTCGTGATCTATGACGACGAAGATCGGCTCTACGCCGAGCACATCGTCGGCTGCATTCCGCATCTGGCCGATCAGGTGCGCTGGCTCGATCAGGCGGCGTTGCGCGCGGCTGAACCGAGTGTCAGCCATGAGGCGCGCGGGGCGCTGGAGTTTCTCTGCGACCATCAGGTCAGCCCGTTCCGCCTCGCCGATGCCTACATGGAAGGCGCGCGGCAGAACGGCGTCGACCTCTTCGTCAACACCAACGTCACCGGCGTGTTGCATCACGGCACTCGTGTGACCGGCGTGCAGACGGCAGAAGCGGGCGTGTTTCACTGCAAGACGCTGATCAACGCCGCCGGTGCCTGGGCGGCGGATCTGAGTGAGTGGGCGACGGGAATTCGTATTCCGGTGAAACCGGTGAAAGGGCAGATCCTGCTGACCGAACGCATGCCGAAAATCCTCAACGGCTGCCTGACTACCAGCGATTGCTACGTGGCGCAAAAGGACAACGGCGAAATCCTTATCGGCAGCACCACCGAAGACAAAGGCTTCGACGTCACCACCACCTACCCGGAAATCGCCGGGCTGGTGCAGGGCGCGGTGCGCTGTCTGCCGGAGCTTGTGGACGTCAATCTGAAGCGCACCTGGGCGGGGCTGCGTCCGGGCTCGCCGGATGAGTTGCCGATCCTCGGGCCGATGCGTGGGGTCGAGGGTTATCTGAATGCTTGCGGGCACTTCCGCACCGGCATTCTGACGTCGGCGATTACCGGTGTGCTGCTGGATAAACTGGTGAATGACGAACCGCTGCCGCTGGATATCACGCCGTTTCTGGCGGATCGGTTTGCGGTTGCAGCCGTCGAGCCACTGCCCGCGCTGGAACTGGCCTGATTCTCTCCCACATGATCGTTCCCACGCTCTGCGTGGGAATGCCTCAAGGGACGCTCCGCGTTCCAGCTCGGGAAGT
>NZ_WBRZ01000060.1:0-22863 GCF_008923895.1 Pseudomonas sp. GXM4 | reverse complement strand
TCGCGAAAGCGCCAGCCGCCTTCACACCGTCAGCGGTTCAACCTTGCGCGTAAGCAGTTCGACAAACGCCTTGGCCATCGGTGATTTCTGGTCTTTGCGCTGCACCAGCCATACTGCTGAAATTGCCTCCGGATCGAGCAACGGACGGTAGACCACGCCGTCGATGCGCATGCGTTGGTAGGACGCCGGCAGCACCGATACACCGAGGCCCGCTGCGACCAGACCGATGATGGTCATCGCCTCGCCAGCCTCTTGGGCAAAGTGCGGGCTGAAGCCGGCGTCACGGGCCAGGCTCAGCAGTTGTGCGTAGAGCCCGCTGCCATAGCTGCGCGGGAAAAACACGAATGGCTCCAGCGCCAGCGCCGATAGAAACAGACCTTCATCGCTACTTTGGGCCAGTGGATGCTTGGAACTGAGCACCGCCACCAATGGCTCGCGCATCAACTCCACAACACTCAGCGAATCCGGCAATCCGAGCGGGCGCATGATCCCGACTTCGATAGACTCGTCCACCAGAGCATCGGCGACCATGGTGCTGCTCATTTCGCGCAGGTTCAGATGCACCGCCGGAAAGCGCTGACGAAAGGAAAAAATCGCCTGCGGAATCGTCGAATTGAACGGCGCCGACGAGGTGAAGCCAATCTTCAATTCACCCAGCTCGCCAAGTTGCGCACGGCGGGCGACATCCGCTGCCTTGTCGACTTGCGCCAGCACCAGCCGCGCCTCCTGCAGAAACAGGCGACCGGCCTCGCTCAACTCGACCCGACGATTGGTGCGCTCGAACAAGCGCGCGCCGAGCTGTTGCTCCAGCGCCTGAATCTGCTGGCTCAGTGGTGGCTGGGAGATGCCCAGCACCTGTGCGGCCCGGCCGAAATGCAGTTCTTCGGCGACTGCGATGAAGTAACGCAGATGACGCAGTTCCATAGGATTTCCATTAGGTCGCTGAAGCTATCAAACAGGTCGAACAATATATTGGATAGAAACATTAGCCAGCTATATGATTTTTTCATTGCCTGCCCGGCTGTGCTTTCCGAGGTCTGAAGTGAAAACTGCTGTCGCGCCCCTTGCCCACGAAATCCCGCCCGCTGCCGGCGACGATACCCTCGCCGAGCTGCAAGAGATCTACATCGAAAAAGGCACGCCGGCATTCATGCGCACGGTGCTGGCGCTGTTCTGTGGCGGCTTTGCGACGTTTGCCCTGCTCTACTGCGTACAACCGATGATGCCGCTGCTGTCCCACGAGTACGGGATCAACGCGGCGCAGAGCAGTCTGATCCTCTCGGTGGCAACCGGCATGTTGGCCTTCGGCCTGCTGATCACCGGGCCGATCTCCGACCGCATCGGCCGTAAACCAGTGATGGTCGCGGCGCTGTTCGCTGCCGCGTTGTGCACCATCGCCAGTTCGATGATGCCGAGCTGGCACGGCGTATTGATCATGCGCGCGCTGATCGGCCTGTCGTTGAGCGGCCTGGCAGCGGTGGCGATGACCTATCTGAGCGAAGAAATCCATCCACAGCACATCGGCCTGGCGATGGGTTTGTACATCGGCGGCAACGCGATCGGCGGGATGAGCGGGCGCTTGATAACCGGCGTGCTGATCGACTTCGTCAGCTGGCACACGGCGATGCTGGTGATAGGTGGTCTGGCGCTGGTCGCGGCGGCAGTGTTCTGGAAGATCCTCCCGGAGTCGCGCAACTTCCGCGCCCGCTCACTGCACCCGCGCAGCCTGCTCGACGGCTTCACCATGCACTTTCGCGACGCCGGCCTGCCGCTGCTGTTTCTTGAAGCGTTCGTGCTGATGGGCGCGTTTGTCACGCTGTTCAACTACATCGGCTACCGCTTGCTGGCTGCGCCGTACAACCTCGATCAGGTATTTGTCGGATTGCTCTCGGTGGTCTACCTGTCGGGGATCTACAGCTCGGCGAAGATCGGTTCGCTGGCGGACAAACTGGGGCGGCGCAGAGTGCTCTGGGCGACCATTGCACTGATGTTCGCCGGACTGGCACTGACCATGTTCACCTCGTTGTTGCTGGTGATCGTCGGCATGCTGGTGTTCACCTTCGGCTTCTTCGCCGCGCACTCGGTGGCGAGCAGCTGGATCGGCCGGCGCGCGTTGACCGCCAAGGGTCAGGCGTCGTCGCTGTATCTGTTCAGTTATTACGCCGGTTCGAGCATTGCCGGGACGGCGGGCGGGGTGTTCTGGCATCTGGGCGGGTGGAACGGGATCGGGTTGTTTATTGGTGCGTTGTTGCTGATTGCCCTGCTGGTGGCGTTGAAGCTGGCGAAGTTGCCGCCGCTCCCTGGGAGCGCAAAGGTTTAGCGACAACTGCGCCCTAGCGGTAATCGCACGCCAAGGTACACTGACGACATTCGTCTGCTTTGGTAAAGGGAAGCCAGAATGCGCCTGGACCGACTCCACATTAGGAATTTTCGTTGCTACGAAGATGCCACGTTTGACTTCCAGCCTGGGTTCAATCTGGTGGTGGGGGTCAATGGCAGCGGTAAGACGTCACTGCTCCAGGCCATTGCTGTTTCCTTCATCGAATTCGGCAACGCGGTAAAGCCGAGTCAGATCTCAATAAAAGATGAAGATATTCGCTTCGTCATTGACCGCTTTGAAAACAGAAGCCGTTTCGAACGGCAGTACCCGCTGCTGGTACAAGGGACGGGGGTGTTTTTTGGCGCAACCGAATGGATTCTGAAACGAGACGGAGATGGCTTTCCCCCACTCGTGAATTCAGCTTTCGAGGCTGAGTTGGTCAAGCTCAGGCAGAAGATCAACCTGGCCATGCCGGTCGATTTACCGATGCTGGCGTTCTATCGCTCCAATCGTCGCTGGCAAGGCGCAGGCGTATCAGCAGAGTTTGCAGCCAAACAACGCCTGTCGCGTTTTGATGGTTATGCAAACTGGTTCGATGCGGTGGCAGATCTCAGTGATTTCGAGAGCTGGTTGATCGGCAGAACACTGGAACGAATGCAGGATCTTCTGGATGCCAATCAACATTCTGCAGATTTCAACGACGAGCTGGTTTGGGTCAACAGTGCTATAGCTTGCGCAATTCCTCATGCACAAAATCTGCGCTATGACCTCAGGTTGCAAAGCTTGCTGATCGACATCGACCAGAAAACCATTCCCTTCAATCACCTCAGTGACGGTCAGCGCGGCATGATCGCGCTATTCACCGACATCGCCCGCCGTATGTGCATCCTCAACCCTCATATGGGCAAGGACGCCCTGAAGAATACATCAGGCGTGATCATCATTGATGAACTGGATATTCATCTGCATCCTGCGTGGCAACGCAGCATCGTTCCGGCATTGACGACAGCGTTCCCCAATGTCCAGTTCATCGCCGCCAGTCACTCCCCGCAAATCATCGGCAGCTTGAAGCCCGAAGAGGTGATCGTCCTGCACAACGGCGAATCCTCACACCCTCGCGTTACCTATGGTCTGGACTCCAGCAGCGTGCTCGAAGAAGTCATGGGCGTTGAACAGCGCGAACCCGAGATTGAAAACCTGCTCTCGGAGCTTTTTTCAACCTTGGAGAAGAACGACCTGCAAAGGGCGAAATCGCAGCTTGAGGCCCTGAAGAAGAAGGCTCCGGATCTTCCGGAGTTTGCCGGTGCAGAGGCACTGCTCAGGCGCAAGGAGATTCTTGGTAAATGAAGCGAGTGCTCAAAGGAACTGAACCCGCCTCATTCACAGACTGGAAAAGCTCGGCAAACGATGAATGGGTTCCGACCTACCCAACTTTGCAAAACCCGCAAAAGCGCGAGCTACACACGGCCTTGTTACAGGAACAAGGGTCACTCTGCTGTTATTGCGGCAGAGAGATAGAAGCAGCCACCAGTCACATAGAACATTTTCGCCCTCAAGAGCACTTTGAAGCCCTTGCGCTGGACTACGAAAATCTTTTCGCGTCTTGCCTGCGTGAAACCATGCCAGGTAACCCACTGCATTGTGGGCATCGCAAAGCAAACTGGTTTGAAGAAGCCTTGCACATATCTCCAATGGATGAGCAATGCGAACTGCGCTTCCGATATCTGCAGAATGGCGGAATTCAGCCCGCAGACTCTGAAGACCTGCCAGCCGCCAAAATGATTGAAGTTCTGGCGCTCGATATTGCCTACCTGAACAACCGACGCCGAGACACGATCCGTCGACTGTTTGATGATGAATTCATCGCGAGCGCCAGCAATGAAGACCTTGAACGCCTCGTCACTGTGATTCGAGCGGCCAACGCCTCCGATCAAAAGCCTTTCGACCACATCATCGCCCGCTACGCCGAGCAACTGCTCGGTCGTTAAGGTTAGTTCAAACAAAAACGCCCGGCATTGGCCTGGCGTTTTTTACTGTCGCTGATCACTCGTGATACTGCGCCGACAGCTCATGCACCGCACGCAGGAACGCGCCGGCATGTTCCGGATCAACTTCCGGGGTGATGCCATGACCAAGGTTGAACACGTGGCCGCTGCCCTTGCCGTAGCTGGCGAGGATGCGCCCGACTTCAGTGCGGATCGCTTCCGGTTTGGCGTAGAGCACGGTCGGGTCCATGTTGCCTTGCAGCGCGACCTTGTCGCCGACACGGGCGCGGGCGTTGCCGATGTCGCAGGTCCAGTCCAGGCCAAGGGCGTCGGCGCCGGCTTCGGCGATGCTTTCCAGCCACAGGCCGCCGTTCTTGGTGAACAGAATCACTGGCACTTTGCGCCCGTCATTCTCGCGGATCAGGCCGCTGACGATTTTCTTCATGTAGGCCAGGGAGAATTCCTGATAAGCCGCCGCCGACAGGTTGCCGCCCCAGGTATCGAAGATCTGCACCGCTTGCGCACCGGCCATGATCTGGCCGTTGAGGTACGAAGTCACCGATTGCGCCAATTTGTCGAGCAGCAGGTGCATGGCTTGCGGGTTGTCGTAAAGCATCGCTTTAGTCTTGCGGAAGTCTTTCGACGAGCCGCCTTCGACCATGTAAGTCGCGAGGGTCCACGGACTGCCGGAGAAACCGATCAACGGCACGCGACCGTTGAGCTCGCGACGGATGGTGCTGACCGCATCCATCACGTAGCCGAGGTCTTTGTGCGGATCCGGGATCGGCAAGGCTTCGATATCGGCCATCGTGCTGACAACTTTCTTGAAGCGCGGACCTTCACCGGTCTCGAAGTACAGGCCCTGGCCCATGGCATCGGGAATGGTGAGGATGTCGGAAAACAGGATCGCCGCGTCCAGTTGCGGGTAGCGGTCAAGCGGTTGCAGGGTGACTTCGCAGGCGAACTCCGGATTCATGCACAGGCTCATGAAGTCGCCGGCATGGGCGCGGCTGGCGCGGTACTCCGGCAGGTAGCGACCGGCCTGGCGCATCATCCACACAGGGGTGACGTCAACGGGTTGCTTGAGCAGGGCGCGGAGGAAACGGTCGTTCTTCAGGGCAGTCATGTCGGCATCCGGAAAAAAAGTGCGGGCATGGTCTCAAAAGACAGCGGCAAGCAGCAAGCTACAAGCGGCAAGTTAAAAGCAGGATTGCTTTGTAGCTTGCCGCTTGTAGCTTGAAGCTTGCCGCTGGCGTCGTCAGACGCCCAGATAATCGAGGATCCCTTCAGCCGCATTGCGCCCTTCGAAGATCGCCGTCACCACCAGGTCGGAACCGCGCACCATGTCGCCACCGGCGAAGATTTTCGGGTTGCTGGTCTGGTGCTTGTACTGACCTTGCTCAGGCGCAACAACGCGGCCCTGGCTGTCGGTCTGGATCTCGAACTGTTCGAACCACGGTGCCGGGCTCGGACGGAAGCCGAAGGCGATGACCACGGCGTCGGCCGGGATGATCTCTTCGGAACCCGGGATCGGCTCGGGGCTGCGACGGCCACGGGCGTCCGGTTCGCCGAGACGGGTCTCGACCACTTTCACGCCTTCAACCTTGTCTTCACCGACAATGGCGATCGGCTGGCGGTTGTAGAGGAATTTCACGCCTTCTTCCTTGGCGTTCTTCACCTCTTTGCGCGAGCCGGGCATGTTCGCTTCGTCACGACGATAAGCGCAGGTCACCGACTTGGCGCCCTGACGGATCGAGGTGCGATTGCAGTCCATCGCCGTGTCGCCGCCGCCGAGTACCACGACCTTCTTGCCTTTCATGTCGACGAAATCTTCCGGCGACTTTTCAAAGCCCAGGTTGCGATTGACGTTGGCGATGAGGAAGTCCAGCGCGTCATAAACGCCCGGCAGATCCTCCCCGGCAAAACCGCCCTTCATGTAGGTGTAGGTGCCCATGCCCATGAACACCGCGTCGTATTCGGCGAGCAGTTGTTCCATGGTCACGTCTTTACCGACTTCGGTGTTGAGACGGAACTCGATGCCCATGCCGGTGAAGACTTCGCGACGATTGCTCAGCACGGTCTTTTCCAGCTTGAACTCGGGGATGCCGAAGGTCAGCAGGCCGCCGATTTCCGAGTTCTTGTCGAACACAACCGGGGTTACGCCGCCACGCACCAGCACGTCGGCACAACCCAGACCCGCCGGGCCTGCGCCAATGATCGCCACGCGTTTGCCGGTCGGTTTGACCTTGGACATGTCCGGGCGCCAGCCCATGGCGAACGCGGTGTCGGTGATGTACTTCTCGACCGAACCGATGGTCACCGCGCCGAAGCCGTCGTTGAGGGTGCAGGCACCCTCGCACAGGCGATCCTGGGGGCACACCCGGCCGCAGACTTCCGGCAGGGTGTTGGTCTGGTGCGACAGCTCGGCGGCCTGAAGGATGTTGCCTTCGGCGACCAATTTGAGCCAGTTTGGAATGAAGTTGTGCACCGGGCACTTCCATTCGCAATACGGGTTGCCGCAACCCAGGCAGCGGTGGGCCTGATCGGCCGACTGCTGGGGTTTGAACGGTTCGTAGATTTCAACGAACTCTTTCTTGCGTTGACGCAACAGTTTCTTCTTCGGATCCTTGCGCCCGACATCGATGAACTGGAAGTCGTTATTCAGACGTTCAGCCATTGTTAAAACCTCATCAAACTCTTCAGGCGCATATCACTGCGGGTTGGCACGAGTGCTGGAAAGCAGGGTTTTCAAGCTGGCAGCCTTGGGCTTGACCAACCAGAAACGCCGCAAGTAATCGTCGAGGTTCTCAGCGAGCTCACGACCCCACTCGCTGTCGGTTTCGGCGACGTACTCGTTCAGCACGTTCTGCAGGTGGCTGCGATAGGCTTCCATCGCCTCGCCGCTGATCCGCTGGATCTCCACCAGTTCGTGATTGACCCGGTCAACGAAAGTGTTGTCCTGATCGAGCACGTAGGCGAAACCACCGGTCATGCCAGAGCCGAAGTTGTAACCGGTCTTGCCCAGCACGCAGACGAAACCACCGGTCATGTACTCGCAGCAGTGATCGCCAGTGCCTTCCACAACCGTGTGGGCACCGGAGTTACGCACGGCGAAACGCTCGCCTGCGGTGCCGGCGGCGAACAACTTGCCGCCAGTGGCGCCGTACAGGCAGGTGTTGCCAATGATGGCGCTTTCCTGAGTCTTGTAGATGCTGCCCTTCGGCGGCACGATGACCAGCTTGCCGCCGGTCATGCCTTTGCCGACGTAGTCGTTGGCGTCGCCTTCCAGGTACATGTTCAGACCGCCGGCGTTCCACACACCGAAGCTCTGCCCGGCCGTGCCTTTGAAACGGAAGGTGATCGGCGCCTTGGCCATGCCCTGGTTGCCGTGCTTGCGCGCGATTTCGCCGGAGATCCGGGCGCCAATCGAACGGTCGCAGTTGCAGATATCCAGCTCAAACTCAGCACCGCTGAGGCCGTTGATCGCCGACGAGGCCAGCTCGACCATCTTCTCCGCCAGCAGACCTTTGTCGAACGGTGGGTTGCGCTCGACGCCGCAGAACTGCGGTTTGTCCGCCGGGATGTGATCGCTGCCCAGCAGCGGGGTCAGGTCCAGGTGATGTTGCTTGGCGGTCTGGCCTTCGAGGATTTCCAGCAGATCGGTGCGACCGATCAGCTCTTCGAGGGAGCGCACGCCCAGTTTGGCCAGCCACTCACGGGTTTCTTCGGCGACGTAGGTGAAGAAATACACCACCATGTCGACGGTGCCGATGTAGTGATCCTTGCGCAGTTTTTCGTTCTGCGTCGCGACGCCAGTGGCGCAGTTGTTCAGATGGCAGATGCGCAGGTATTTGCAGCCCAGTGCGATCATCGGCGCGGTACCGAAGCCGAAGCTCTCGGCGCCGAGGATCGCGGCTTTGATCACGTCGAGACCGGTTTTCAGGCCACCGTCGGTCTGCACCCGGACTTTGCCGCGCAGGTCGTTGCCGCGCAGGGTCTGGTGGGTTTCAGCCAGGCCGAGTTCCCACGGTGCGCCGGCGTACTTGATCGAGGTCAGCGGCGAAGCACCGGTGCCACCGTCGTAGCCGGAAATGGTGATCAGGTCGGCATAGGCCTTGGCCACACCGGCGGCGATGGTGCCGACGCCCGCTTCTGCTACCAGCTTCACCGAAACCAGCGCCTGCGGGTTGACCTGCTTCAAGTCAAAGATCAACTGCGACAAATCTTCGATCGAATAGATGTCGTGGTGCGGCGGTGGCGAAATCAGGGTCACGCCCGGCACTGCGTAACGCAGCTTGGCGATCAGCCCGTTGACCTTGCCGCCCGGCAGTTGCCCGCCCTCGCCCGGCTTGGCGCCTTGGGCGACCTTGATCTGCAGCACTTCGGCGTTGACCAGGTATTCCGGGGTTACACCGAAACGGCCGGTGGCAACCTGCTTGATTTTCGAACTCTTGATGGTGCCGTAACGCGCCGGATCTTCACCACCTTCGCCGGAGTTGGAACGCGCGCCGAGGCGGTTCATGGCTTCGGCCAGGGCTTCGTGAGCTTCCGGCGACAGTGCGCCCAGCGAGATACCGGCGGAGTCGAAGCGCTTGAGCACCGACTCCAGCGGCTCGACTTCACTGATGTCCAGCGGCGTGTCGAGGGTCTTGACCTTGAACAGGTCGCGAATCATCGACACCGGACGGTTGTCCACCAGCGAGGTGTATTCCTTGAACTTGGCGTAGTCGCCCTGCTGCACAGCGGCTTGCAGGGTGTTGACCACGTCCGGGTTGTACGCGTGATATTCGCCACCGTGGACGAACTTCAGCAGACCGCCCTGCTGGATCGGCTTGCGCGGACTCCAGGCTTCGACGGCGAGCGCTTTCTGCTCGGCTTCGATGTCGACGAAACGCGCGCCCTTGATCCGGCTCGGCACGCCACGGAAGCTCAGCTCGCAGACTTCTTCAGACAGACCAATGGCCTCGAACAGCTGCGCACCACGGTACGAAGCGATGGTCGAGATACCCATCTTCGACAGGATCTTCAGCAGACCTTTGGTGATGCCTTTGCGGTAGTTCTTGAACACCTCGTAGAGGTCGCCCAGCACTTCACCGGTACGGATCAGGTCGCCCAATACTTCGTAGGCCAGGAACGGATACACCGCCGAGGCGCCGAAACCGATCAGCACGGCGAAGTGGTGCGGGTCACGGGCGGTCGCGGTTTCAACGAGGATGTTGGAATCGCAACGCAGGCCCTTCTCGGTCAGGCGGTGGTGCACGGCACCGGTCGCCAGCGAAGCGTGGATCGGCAGCTTGCCCGGGGCGATATGGCGGTCGCTGAGGACGATCTGGGTACGCCCGGCACGCACGGCTTCTTCAGCCTGATCGGCAACGTTGCGGATCGCCGCTTCGAGGCCGAGGCTTTCGTCGTAGTTGAGGTCGATGATCGCCCGTTCGAAACCCGGACGGTCGAGGTTCATCAGCGAGCGCCACTTGGCCGGCGAGATCACTGGCGAGCTGAGGATCACGCGCGAGGCGTGTTCCGGCGACTCCTGGAAAATGTTGCGCTCGGCACCGAGGCAGATTTCCAGCGACATCACGATCGCTTCACGCAGCGGGTCGATCGGCGGGTTGGTGACCTGCGCGAACTGCTGGCGGAAATAGTCGTACGGCGTGCGTACACGCTGGGACAGCACGGCCATCGGCGTGTCGTCGCCCATCGAGCCCACGGCTTCGTAACCTTGCTCGCCAAGCGGGCGCAGCACCTGATCACGCTCCTCGAACGTGACCTGATACATCTTCATGTACTGCTTGAGCTGATCGACGTCGTAGAAAGCCGAACCGTGGTCGTTGTCTTCCATGGTCGCCTGAATGCGCAGGGCATTCTTGCGCAGCCATTGCTTGTACGGATGACGGGATTTCAGACGGTTGTCGATCGCATCGGTGTCGAGGATCTGCCCGGTTTCGGTATCCACGGCGAAGATCTGGCCCGGGCCGACGCGACCCTTGGCGAGCACGTCTTCAGGCTGGTAGTTCCACACGCCGATTTCCGAGGCGAGAGTGATGAAACCGTTCTTGGTGGTCACCCAGCGCGCCGGACGCAGACCGTTACGGTCGAGCAGGCACACCGCGTAGCGACCATCGGTCATCACCACGCCGGCCGGGCCGTCCCACGGCTCCATGTGCATCGAGTTGTACTCGTAGAACGCACGCAGATCCGGGTCCATGGTTTCGACGTTCTGCCACGCTGGCGGAATGATCATGCGCACGCCACGGAACAGGTCGATGCCACCGGTGACCATCAGTTCGAGCATGTTGTCCATGCTCGATGAGTCGGAACCAACACGGTTGACCAGCGGGCCGAGTTCTTCCAGATCCATCAGATCGTTGGTGAACTTGGTCCGCCGGGCCTGTGCCCAGTTGCGGTTACCGGTGATGGTGTTGATTTCGCCGTTGTGGGCGAGGAAGCGGAACGGCTGCGCCAGCGGCCATTTCGGCAGGGTGTTGGTGGAGAAGCGCTGGTGGAACACGCAGATCGCGGTTTGCAGGCGCTCGTCACTCAGGTCCGGATAGAACGCGGCCAGGTCGGCCGGCATCATCAGGCCTTTGTAGATGATGGTCTTGTGCGAAAAGCTGCAGATGTAATGGTCGGTGTCAGCGGCGTTGGCCACCGACGAACGGCGACGGGCGCTGAACAGCTTCACGGCCATGTCCTGATCGCTCAGGCCTTCGCCGCCGATGTAGACCTGCTCGATCTGCGGCAGACGCTCAAGGGCCAGGCGGCCGAGGACGCTGGTGTCGATCGGCACTTTGCGCCAGCCGATCAGTTGCAGGCCTTCGGCGAGGATCTCGCGGTTCATGTTCTCGCGAGCGGCTTCGGCCTTGGCCGGATCCTGATTGAAGAACACCATGCCCACAGCATATTGCTTGGGCATATCGACGCCGAAGCTTTCCTGGGCAATGGCTCGCAGGAAGGCGTCGGGTTTTTGAATCAGCAGACCGCAACCGTCACCGGTCTTGCCGTCGGCATTAATCCCACCGCGGTGGGTCATGCAGGTCAGGGCCTCGATGGCCGTTTGCAAAAGGGTATGACTGGGCTCGCCCTGCATATGAGCTATCAGGCCGAAACCGCAGTTATCCTTGAATTCATCTGGTTGGTACAGACCTGCTTTCATAGACACTTTCTCACCAGGCTGCCTCTACTCGAGGCAAATTTCTTTTCAATTCAACCACTTGCGTTCCGCGCCGAACGTACGCCGGCTTAGCGGGGGCAAAAGGGTGGTCATTGTACACAGCGACACAGAGGCTCACAAATTTGACGACGAACTGTCGCAAATTCATGTCGCATTTGTGAAAGGTTTAAAGCGATCTGCTGTGCTAGTCAAAACTTTTTTAAATTCTGACCGCAACGACTCAAAAACTACTGTGACGCAGACACCACAAGGCACGCGGCCCTTTCAGGCGGCGCGCACTCGTGGAGATTTTGAGGTGCCGGGAGAGGCGGCCTGGGTAAGGCCGCCGAATCTTCAGCGAGTTGTTGCCAGTTCCTGTTGGACGCTGGCGACAGTGCGAGGCCAAGGTTTACCAGCCTGAACCTTCGCTGGCAAGGCCTTGATGGCAGAAACGGCCGCATCACGATTGGCAAAGTTGCCGTAGGTGATCACGTAAAGCGGCTTGCCGTTGAGGACTTTCTTGAAATAACGGTACTCGCCGCCCTGCTCCTTGACGAAGTTCTGCGCGGCGGTCTCCGAGCTGGTGCCGAGGATCTGCACGACATAGTTGCTGGTCGGCTGACCGGCGTACCAGCTGCCACCGGCAGCCTTGGCCACGGTAACGGGCTTGTCGGCAGGCTTGGCCGGAGCAGGAGCCGGTTTCGCAGCTGGCGCCGGGGTGGCCGGAGCAGGCTTGGCTGTGGCGATCTGCGTCGGTGCCGGGGTTGGCGCCGGTTTGGCGGCAGGAGTCGGAGCCGGTGTCGGCGCAGGACCGGCCGGAACGCCTGCAGGTGGTGCAGAGGTGGTCACGGTCGGCGGGGTATCGCTGGAGCCTTCCAGTGGCACGCCGTCATCGCCTTCGGTGATGCCACCGGCGGCTTCAGCGAGCGGGCCACGCATGACCGGCTGCGAGTTGCCGACCAGCGGCAGCGGCATCGGCTGGGTGTTGCCGGCGAATTCGACGGACGGGTTGGCGCCGTTCGCTGCACCCTGACCCAATGGCAGTTGCGCCTGTTCATTGGCCGGAGCGCCGGTGGTCGGTGCCTTGCTGCGACCCGGCATCAGCCAGGCGGCGGCAACCGCGACCACAACGACGGCGGAAATCGCCAATACGTGTTTCTTCGGCATGTTGAACCCCATACTTGGACGCTTGACCGCGGAGCGGCTGGCAATCATGACTTCGATCAGTGCATCGCGAGCGACCTGGTTGATGTTGCCCGGCCAGCCCTCGGAGCTTTCGTGAATATCAGAGATCTGATCTGCGGTGAAAAGTTCGACACCCCGGCCCGCGCCTTCCAGCCGCTGGTCGAGATATTCGCGGGTCTCTTCTTCGGTGTACGGCTGCAATTCGATGACATGGAAACGCTCTTCTTCGAGCTGCAACGCCTCGAGCTGAGCGATCAGCGACGACTCGCCGAACAGGAACACATGCGGACGACCTTCCGGCGTGCCGGCGCCGAGCGCCATCAACGCTTCCAGCGCGGACTCGTCGAGCTGCTCGGCATCGTCCACCAGCAGATAGACTTCCTGCCCGGTCAGACCCAGTTGCACCACCTGCTCGAGAATCGCGCCGACTTCGGCCTGAGCGACATCCAGCGCCTGCGCCACCTGGCGCAGCACGCCGGCCGCATCACCGGCGCCACGGGCGGAAACCACCACGCTCTGCACCGATTGTTTATTGGTGCTGGCCACCAGCGCCTGCCGCAGCAGGGTCTTGCCGCTGCCTTGCGGGCCGGTGACCACCAGCAGCAACTGGCTGTAACGCGCCAGGTGATGCAGTTGACCCAGCACCGGTTTGCGCTGGGCCGGGAAGAATTTGAAGCCCGGCACCCGTGGCGCGAACGGGTCGTGACTTAACTGGAAATGGCCGAGAAACGCCTCGTCGGCATGCAAACTAGTCATCGGAATCGTTTTAACCTTTAAGCTGAGCCAGGGCGCGGTAATCCGCTCCCAGCGTGGCCTGTAGAACCTCTTTCGGATAATCGTCGGTCACTACCGCTTCGCCCATCCGGCGCAGCAGCACCAGGCGCAGACGACCGTCGATCACTTTTTTATCAATTGCCATGTGTTGGAGAAAATCGGCTTCGGTCATCTCTGTCGGCGGAATGACCGGCAAGCCGGCACGCTGGAACAGACGAATGCCGCGGTCACGCTCCTGCTCGCTGATCCAGCCCAGGCGCGCAGACATTTCAAGCGCCATCACCGTGCCCGCCGCGACCGCCTCGCCATGCAGCCAGACACCATAGCCCATGTGGGTTTCGATGGCGTGGCCGAAGGTGTGGCCGAGGTTGAGGGTGGCGCGTACGCCGGTTTCCTTTTCATCGGCGCCGACCACCGCAGCCTTGGCCGCGCAGGAACGCTCGATCGCATAGGTCAGCGCGGTTTGATCCAGCGCGCGCAGAGCGTCGACGTTTTCTTCCAGCCAGGTCAGGAACGGTTCGTCGCAGATCAGACCGTACTTGATGACTTCCGCCAGGCCCGCCGACAACTCGCGCTCCGGCAGGGTTTTCAGCGATGCGGTATCGATCAGCACCACGTTCGGCTGATAGAACGCGCCGACCATGTTCTTGCCCAGCGGATGGTTGATGCCGGTCTTGCCGCCGACCGAGGAATCGACCTGCGACAACAGCGTGGTAGGAATCTGGATGAAATCGACACCGCGCTGATAACAGGCGGCCGCGAAACCGGCCATGTCGCCGATCACCCCGCCGCCCAAGGCGATCACGGTGGTGCGGCGGTCATGACGGGCGGTCAGCAAACCATCGAAAATCAGTTGCAGGGTTTCCCAGTTCTTGAAGGCTTCGCCATCAGGCAACACCACCGAGATCACCGAGAACTGCGCAAGGCTGCGGGTCAGACGTTCGAGATAGAGCGGCGCGACGGTTTCGTTGGAGATGATTGCCACCTGCCGCCCGTGGATATGCGGCGCCAGCAGTTCCGGCTGATCCAACAGACCTTCGCCAATATGAATCGGGTAGCTGCGCTCGCCTAGATCGACCTTGAGTGTCTGCATGTGTCCCCACAGTGAAGATGGAAGCAGGCATCCTGCCCTGAAATTATTGGTGTTCTGCGGCCTGTAGCGGTATGACGCCGCTCGCCCGGCATCCGCCACACCCTCGGCGGACGCTGACAGGACGCCGAGGATAGCGCATTTCGGACGATGCTTTAACGGGGCGGCAACTGCGCGAGGCGGTCGAGAATGTCGAGCACCACCATGCGTGGCGGCCGCTCGTCGGTTTCCACCACCAGATCGGCAATTTCCCGATAAAGCGGATCACGGATCTCGAGCAGGTCGCGCAGGGTTTTCGCCGGATCGGCGGTACGCAGCAGCGGCCGATTGCGATCACGGGAGGTGCGGCCGACCTGCTGCTCGACGGAGGCGTGCAGATACACCACGCGCCCGCCTTCATGCAGGGCCTTGCGATTGGCATCACGCATCACCGCGCCGCCGCCGGTCGCCAGCACCACACCATCGAACGCGCAGAGCTCGGCGATCATCGCCTGCTCACGGTCACGAAAGCCGGGCTCGCCTTCCTTGTCGAAGATCCATGGGATATTGGCACCCGTGCGCAGCTCAATTTCCTTGTCGGAATCCTTGAACGGCAGGCGCAGCTCTTTGGCCAGCAATCGGCCGATGGTGCTTTTGCCAGCACCCATCGGTCCTACAAGTATCAAATTTCGCACAGAATCAACGACTCACAGCAATCGCCTGGTTATTCATGATACGCGGAGTGAGAAATACCAGCAGCTCGGATTTTTTCTCCGAAACCACATCACGCCGGAAAAGGCGGCCAAGATACGGCACATCGCCAAGAAATGGCACCTTATCTACGACCTTGCTTTGAGTATTTGAAAAAACACCGCCGATTACGATGGTCTCGCCGTCATTTACCAGCACTTTGGCATTGACCTCGTTTTTCTTGATCGGCGGCACATCCTGCACTTTGTTCAGGTAGTCCGGCTCATCCTTGGTGACCTTGACCTCCATGATGATGCGGTTGTCCGGGGTGATCTGCGGAGTGACTTCCAGCGACAGCGAGGCCTCCTTGAACGACACCGAGGTCGCGCCACTGGAGCTGGCCTCCTGATAGGGAATCTCGGTGCCTTTGAGGATCTTCGCGGTTTCCTTGTCCGAGGTGACCACTTTCGGCTGCGAGACGATTTCGCCGTTGCCGGTCTTCTCCATCGCCGTCAGTTCGAGATCCAGCAGCACGTTGTCGGTGATGAATGCGATGCCGATCCCCGAAGTGTTATTGACCGTGCCCATGTCGACGAACGGCGAGTTGGTGCCGGTGCTGCCCGGCGTACCGATGGTGCTCGAGGAGCCATTGACCCCGGAGGCGTTCCAGTTGCCCTTGTTCTGCACCGAACCGCCCCAGCGCACGCCCAGGCTCTTGTCGTAATCGACGTTGGCCTCAACGATGCGCGCCTCGATCATCACCTGGCGCACCGGAATATCCAGCTGCGCGACGATCCGCCGGAGTTCGTCGAGGCGATCCTGGGTCTGGTAGGCAATGATGTTGTTGGTTCGCTCATCGACGGTAATCGAACCGCGCTCGTCGACCTTGGCCTCGGCACTGGTCACCGACTGGAACAGCTTGGCGATGTCCGCCGCCTTGGCGTAATTGACTTGCAGCAGCTCACGACGCAGGGGCGCCAGCTCGGCGATCTGCTTCTGCGATTCCAGTTCCTGACGCTCGCGAGCGGCAATTTCATCGGCCGGCGCGACCAGCAGCACGTTGCCGATCTTGCGCTTGTCCAGCCCCTTGGTTTTCAGCACCAGATCCAGCGCCTGATCCCACGGCACGTTCTGCAGGCGCAAAGTGATACCGCCCTGCACCGTATCGCTCGCCACCAGATTGAGATTGGTGAAGTCCGCGATCAGCTGCAGCACCGAGCGCACGTCGATGTCCTGAAAATTCAGTGACAGCTTGTCGCCGACATAGGCCTGACGGTCGGCGTTGCGCTTTTGCAGGTCGTCGATGCTCATCGGCCGCACGCTCACGGTGAGCTTGTTGTCGGTCTGAAACGTGGAGTAGTCGAAGGTGCCGCTGGGCTCGACACTGATCACGGTGCGATCGCCGGTGAGCGCTGCGTTGACGAACTGCACCGGCGTGGCGAAGTCCTTGACGTCGAGGCGCACGCGCAGCTTTTCCGGCAATTGCGTGCGGGCGAAGCTGAGGATGATCTTGCCATCGTGCTCCTGGATATCCGGGGCGATGGTCGGATCAGAGAGGTCGATGACTACGTTGCCCTCGCCCTCGGTGCCGCGCTGGAAATCGACGCCGCGAATCGCCCTGCTTCGTTGCGCGGCTGGTCTGGCAGGTGCCGCAGCGGCCGTGGCGGCACGCGGTGCCACGGCAGCCGGGCGCGGCGCAGTCGCGGAAGCGCCCTGACCGACCACCACAAACAGATTATTGCCCTCGACCCGCGTGCTGTAAGGCGCCAACTGCGTCAGGCTGACAATCAGCCGCGTGCGATCCTTGGCTTCGGCCACCGTGGCCGTGCGCGCGTTGCCGCTGCCCAGATCAAGATTCCTGTTGGCCAACTGGCTGGTCACGCCCGGCAGATCCAGTGCAATGCGTGCCGGTGACTCGGTTGTGTAGCCCTTGGGCTGTGTGGGCGGGCCGTCGAACGACAGCTTCAGTTCGACGCGGTCACCCGGCAGCGCGGCAACATCCAGCGCTTTCAGACTGGCCGCCATTACCATCGGTGACACCAGCGCTATCCATAGCGAAAAACCGAGGGTGGAGAAAATCCTGTTCATTGTTCGACTTCCACTATGAGTGCTCTTTCAAAGGAATGGTGCGCGGCCGCTCCAGCCAGGCGCCGGCGCCGTCGGGCACGATCTCCACGACATCGACCTGGGTAGGGCTGATGGCGACGATGCGGCCGTCGTTGCGGCCCAGGTAGTCGCCGACCTTCAGGCGATGCACCCCGCCTGCGCCGCGCAACAGCGCAAACGAGCCCGAGGCATTGGCGATCGTGCCGACCATTTCGAACTGCTCGATATTGAATCCTTCAAGATATTGCTTGACCCGGTTGGGGTCGGGTTTGACGTTGCGCGAGCCGTGCTTCTGCCCGGCCAGATCGACCCGCGCCTGCCGCGAAAACGGGCTGCGCAGGTTGGCGGCGCTGTAAGTGAATGTGGGGTAAGACCGGAATGTCGGCGTTGGTTCAATCTTGCCCGCCGGACGCAGGCGCACTTCGTTGAGGTAAGCGTCGAGGTCGCTGAAGTCATCACCGCCACCGCAACCGCTCAACGCCAGCACCATGGGCAGGACGAGATAACGAATCGGGGTCATTTCTCCAGCCCCTTGTCGTTATAGCGGTACGTCTTGGCAAGAATACTCATGCGCAGCTTCGTCCCGCCCTCGGGATTGGCCGGCGCCAGTTCGAAATCGTGCAGAGTCACAATCCGTGGCAGGCCGGCGACGCCGCTGACGAAGGTGGCGAGGTCGTGATAGGCGCCGGTCACGGTGATCTGGATCGGCAGTTCGATGTAGAACGGCTGAGTCACTTCCGGCAGCAGTTTGATCTCTTCGAATTCCAGGCCGCTGCCCAGACCGGTGCGGGTGATGTCTTCGAGCAGGCCCGGCACTTCGGTGTCGCTGGGCAATTGCCGCAGCAGCACGCCGAAGGTGTTTTCCATTTCCTTCATTTGCTGGGTATAGAGCTCAAGGTTCGCCGACAGCCGCGCCTTGCTGGCGAATTGTTCCTTGAGGGTGGTTTCCTCTTCGCGCTTGAGGTCGAGCTGATTTTCCATGTCGCTGATGAAGAAGTAATAGCCAAGCGCGAGGATCAACACCATCACCAGCGCACCGCACAGGGTTTTTACCGCCGGGGGCCAGGAGCCGATATTGCTGGTGTCGAGGTCGTTGAAATCGACGTTGCGCAGGCTTTGCAGCCACTCGGAGGCGTTCATTGCTCGTCCTCCACAACCTTGGGCTGGGTCTGACGAACGGTCAGCTGGAAGACGTTGGCCTGTTCGACTTGATCAGCGCTGGTGGCCTTGACCTCATTCAGGCTTGGCGCGTCGAACCAGTCGGACGCGTCGAGATTGCGCATCAGCTCGGAGACCCGGTTGTTCGACTCCGCCGCGCCACTGATGGACAGGGTCTTGCCGGCCATTTTCACATCGGTGAAATACACGCCGTCCGGCAACGTGCGTGCCAACTGATCGAAGATTCGCCCGCTGATCTGCCGGTTGCCCTGCAGGTCCTGGATGATGCGCATGCGCTCGACTAATTGCTGGCGGCGCGCCTTGAGCTCGCTGATTTGCTTGATGCGTTCGTCGACCACGGCAATCTGTTTGCCGATGTAATCGTTGCGCGCCATCTGCCGCTCGATGGCCGCGGTGATGATCTGGTCGGCAATCAGCACCGCGCCGATCGAGCCGGCCAGCACGCCGATCAGGACCAGCAGAAAGCGCTTGCGCCGTTCTTCGCGGCGCTCCTCGCGCCAGGGGAGAAGGTTGATCCGCGCCATCAGTCGAAACTCCTGAGCGCGAGCCCGCAGGCAATCATCAAGGCTGGCGCATCACTGGCCAGCGCCCCAGCATTGACTTTGCTGCCTAAAGCCATGTCGGCGAACGGGTTGGCGACCTGCGTCGGCGTATCCAGACGCTGTTCGATCAGACGGTCCAGGCCGGGCACCGAGGCGGTGCCGCCGGCGAGCAGGATATGGTCGACCGCGTTGTACTGGCCGGAGGCGAAGAAGAACTGCAGCGAGCGCGAGACTTGCTGCACCAGCGCCTCGCGAAATGGCTGCAAGACCTCGCTGACGTAATCGTCAGGCAGCCCGCCCTGCTTTTTCGCCAGGCCTGCCTGTTCGACCGTGAGGCCGTAGCGGCGCTGGATCTCTTCGGTGAGCTGGCGCCCGCCAAACAATTGCTCGCGGGTGTAGATGATCTTGCCGTTGTGCAGGACGCTGAGGGTGGTCATGGTCGCGCCAATGTCGACCACCGCCACGGTCAGGCGCTCCTGGGAGGCCGCCAGATGCGTTGCCAGCAGGCCGAACGAGCGCTCCAGCGCGTAGGCCTCGACATCCACCACCCGCGCGGTCAGGCCGGCGAGCGCCAGCGCCGCTTCACGCACCTCGACGTTTTCCTTGCGACAGGCGGCGAGCAGCACGTTGACCCGTTCCGGGTTGCGCGGCGAGACGCCCTGGACTTCAAAGTCGATGGCGACTTCGTCCAGCGGATAGGGAATGTATTGGTCGGCCTCGATCTTGAGCTGGTTTTCCAGTTCGTCGTCGGACAGCCCGGCGTCCATCTCGATGACCTTGGTGATCACCGCCGAACCCGCCACTGCCACCGCCACGCTCTTGACCCCGGTACGCGCCTTGACCAGCAGGCGGCTCAGTGCCTGGCCAACGCCCTCGAGTTCGGCGATGTTCTTTTCGACCACAGCGTTCGCCGGCAACGGCTCCACCGCGTAGGCCTCGACCCGGTAGCGCTCGCCCTGACGGCTCAGTTCCAGCAGCTTCACCGACGTGGAGCTGATGTCGATCCCCAGTAACGCATTGGTCTTTTTATTGAAGAGTCCCAGCACTACCAATTCCCTATGACTTTCCGTGAGTTACGGACTCTGTAATACGCATTGCGTTCCTTCACCCCCGTCTTGACAGAAGCGCCAATGACGCCTCCGACGGAAAAGTGCTTATAATGCCCAGCGATTTTTTCCGCTTTTTACTGCCCGCGCGGATGGCTCTGTGTGTAACCGCAGCCCCGTGCCAAATTCATTCTTTGCCCTGGATGTCCAAAAGCCTTGATTCGTCTGCTGAAATTTTTCGGTTGGTCCATCGTCGCCGTTTTCTGCGGACTGCTCTTAGGTCTCAGCGGCGCCTTTCTTTACCTTAGTCCGGGTTTGCCGTCTGTGGAGGCGCTGAGAAGCATTCAGTTGCAGATTCCTCTGCGCGTCTACAGCAGCGACAACAAGTTGATTGCAGAATTTGGCGAAATGCGCCGTACACCGATCCGTTTCGCCGACATTCCGCCCAATTTCATCAATGCGTTACTAAGTGCTGAAGACGACAATTTTGCCAATCACTATGGCGTCGACCCGAGCAGCCTGATGCGCGCGGCAACGCAATTGGTCAAGAGTGGGCACATTCAGTCCGGCGGCAGCACCATCACCATGCAGGTGGCGAAGAACTTCTTCCTCACCAGCGAGCGCAGCTTCTCGCGTAAAACCACAGAAATTCTCCTGGCCCTGCAGATCGAACGGCAGCTGACCAAGGACGAGATCCTTGAGCTGTACGTCAACAAGATCTACCTGGGTAACCGTGCCTACGGCATCGAGGCGGCGGCGCAGGTGTATTACGGCAAATCGATCCGTGACATCAGCCTCGCGCAGATGGCGATGATCGCCGGCCTGCCGAAAGCTCCGTCGCGCTTCAACCCGCTGGCCAACCCTGCGCGCAGCAAAGAACGCCGCGACTGGATCCTCGGGCGCATGTACAAGCTGGGCAAGATCAGCGAAGCCGACTACACCGCCGCGATCAACGAGCCGCTGAACGCCAGCTACCACGTGCCGACCCCGGAAGTGAACGCACCGTACATCGCCGAAATGGCCCGCGCCGAAATGGTCGGCCGTTATGGCAGCGAGGCCTACACCGAAGGCTTCCGCGTCACCACCACAGTGCCAAGCAACCTGCAGGAAATGGCCAACACCGCACTGCACGAAGGTTTGATGACCTACGATCAGCGCCACGGCTACCGTGGCCCCGAGTCGCGCCTGCCGGGCAAGACCCGCGAAGCCTGGGCCAGCGAACTGACCAAGCAGCGCACCATCAGCAGTCTCGAACCTGCGATCGTCACCCAAGTCGATAAAACCGGACTGCAAGTGTTGACCCGCACTGGTGAAGAGCACGTTGCCTGGGACACGATGAAATGGGCGCGACCGTTCCTCAATACCAACAGCATGGGCGCCAACCCGCGCCAGCCGTCGGATGTCGCGCAGGTCGGCGATCTGATCCGCGTGCAGCGCCAGACCGACAATTCGCTGAAATTCAGTCAGATTCCGCAGGCTCAGGGCGCGCTGGTGTCGCTGGATCCGCAGAACGGTGCGATCCGTTCGCTGGTAGGTGGCTTCGCTTTCGAGCAGAGCAACTACAACCGCGCCATGCAGGCCAAGCGTCAGCCGGGTTCGAGCTTCAAGCCATTCGTTTACAGCGCTGCGCTGGATAACGGCTACACCGCTGCCAGCCTGGTCAACGATGCGCCGATCGTGTTCGTCGACGAGTACCTGGACAAGGTCTGGCGGCCGAAGAACGACACCAACACCTTCCTCGGCCCGATCCGCCTGCGTGAAGCGCTGTACAAGTCGCGCAACCTGGTGTCGATCCGCCTGTTGCAGGCCATGGGCGTGGGCAAGACCATCGACTACATCACCCGCTTCGGCTTCAACAAGCAGGACCTGCCGCCGAACCTGTCGCTGGCACTCGGCACCGCAACGCTGACGCCGATGGAAATCGCCACTGGCTGGAGCACCTTTGCCAACGGTGGCTACAAGATCACTCCGTATATCATCGACAAGATCGAAAGCCGTAACGGTGACACTTTGTTCGTCGCCAACCCGCCGACCGTGCCACAGGGTGGTGCGGCGACCGACGGTATCGCTGCGCCGGCTACCGAGTCGTTCACGGTCAATGCCGCTCCGGTTGCCGGTGAAGCGTCGGCCAATCCGGCAGTGCCGCAAGCGCCGGCCGTGGCCGAACGGATTGTCGATGGACGTACCACCTACATCCTCAACAGCATGCTGCAAGACGTAATCAAACTCGGCACCGGCCGGCGCGCACTGGCCATGGGCCGCAGTGACATCGCGGGCAAGACCGGTACCACCAACGAATCGAAAGATGCCTGGTTCTCTGGCTACAACGCTGATTACGTAACCACGGTGTGGACTGGTTTCGACCAACCGGAAAGCCTCGGTCGCCGTGAATTCGGCGGTACTGTGGCGCTGCCGATCTGGATGAATTACATGTCGGCCGCGCTGAAAGACAAGCCGCCGCATGTACAGCCTGAGCCAGAAGGCTTGCTCAGCCTGCGGGTAGACCCGGTCAGCGGCCGTGCAGCAACACCGAGCACACCGGGTGCGTACTTCGAACTGTTCAAGGCCGAAGACACGCCGCCATCGGTGAACGAGCTGGGCAACGGCGCAGTGCCAGGCAGCCCGCTGCCGGCGGATGAACAGGCGCCGATCGATTTGTTCTGATCCTGATGCCGCAAAAAGGCCCCGCCTTCGTGAGAAGTGCGGGGCTTTTTATTACCCGAAGATCAAAAGCCCCTCACCCTAACCCTCTCCCAGAGGGAGAGGGGACTTACCGAGTTGTCTGGGGTCAAACACCGACCTGAAAGTGTGGTG
>NZ_WBRZ01000006.1:0-60053 GCF_008923895.1 Pseudomonas sp. GXM4 | reverse complement strand
TCACAAGATTTGTGCTCACCGCAAAAACTGTGGGAGCTGGCTTGCCAGCGAAGGGGCCGGCCCAGGCGCTGAAGGACTACAACCCCTCCAGCTCCGCCATCAGATCATTCAACCGATCAACCTTCTCCTCGGTAATATCACTGGCCGCCAGCCCATCGATGTATTCGGCCAGTTCCTCCACCGTGCTGCATTCGAACATCGCGCGCAGCGGCACGTTGCGTTGCAGGGCTTTTTGTACCCGCGATGCAATTTGCGTAGCCAGCAGCGAATGCCCGCCCAGTTCGAAGAAATTGTCGCGCACGCCGACCTTTTCCACTTTCAGCACCTCAGCCCAGATATCAGCCAGGGTCTGCTCCAGCTCGTTGCGCGGCGCCAGATAATCCGCACTCTGCAACTGACCGATCTCCAGCGTTGGCAAGGCTTTGCGGTCGAGTTTGCCGTTG
Source organism: Pseudomonas sp. GXM4 (assembly GCF_008923895.1). NCBI lineage: Bacteria > Pseudomonadati > Pseudomonadota > Gammaproteobacteria > Pseudomonadales > Pseudomonadaceae > Pseudomonas > Pseudomonas sp. GXM4. The sequence continues at coordinate 59,610 of NZ_WBRZ01000006.1, read as the reverse complement.
GCATTGAGGGGCATCTGCTCCAGCCATAGCCAGTGGAGCGGCACCATGTATTCGGGGAGTTCGGCGCGCAGGCGCTGCTTGATCCGCTCCAGACGTTCGCCCGGATTGAGCGCAGCGTCGGCCGCGACCAGATAACCCACCAGATGCTTGCCGTTGACGCCCTCCTGCACACCAACCGCGGCGTCGCGCACTTCCGGTTGTTCATGCAGGCGCGCTTCGATTTCACCGAGCTCGATGCGGTAGCCGCGAATCTTCACCTGATGATCGACGCGGCCGACATATTCCAGCACGCCGTCCGCGCGGCGCCGCGCCAGGTCACCGGTGCGGTACAAGCGTTCGCCCGGCGCGCCGAACGGATTCGGCACAAACACCGGCGCGGTGCGCAGCGGATCGCTGACGTAACCGCGACCGACGCCGGTCCCGGCAACACATAACTCACCCACCGCGCCCAACGGCACCAGATCCAGCGCGCCATCGACCACGAACAGCAAGTTATTGTCGGTCGGCGTACCGATCGGCAAGTAACTGCCGCGCGTTGAAGCCATGTCGACGCGGAAGAACGCCACGTCATCCGAGCATTCCGCCGGGCCGTAAGCATTGACCAGACCAATGTCCGGGTAACGCAGCAGCCATTGATGGGCCAGTTCCGGCGGCATCGCTTCACCGGTCGGCAACATCCAGCGCAAGCCGTCGAGGCTCAGACGCTCGGAGCCAAGCATGCCCTGAATCAGCGATGGCACACTTTCCAGCACGGTGATGCTCTGCGCCTGTACATGCGCCAGCAGACCTTGCGGATCGTGGGCAATCGCATTCGGCACGATGTCGACCCGTGCGCCGAACAACGGCGCAGCGAGGAACTGCCAGACGGAAATGTCGAAGCTTTGCGAGGCGGTCTGCGCGATCACATCGGCCTCGCTCAAGTCGAGGTACGGACGTTTGCTCAACTGGTTGTTGAGCATGCCGCGCTGCTCGACCATCACGCCTTTAGGTAGCCCGGTCGAACCCGAGGTGTAAATCACATAGGCGAGATTATCCGGGCCACTGTGGATGCCCGGATTGTGCGTCGCTGCGGCCGACGCCTGGACCTCTTCCCACACCAGCAGGCGCGGACGATTCGAACAGCCAAACTCTTCGAGCAAGGTCTGCGCCTGCTCAAGGCAGGCGGCGCTGCACACCAGCAACGGCGTGCGGCTCAGCTCGATGATGCGGCTCAGGCGCTGGCTCGGCAGATCCGGGTCCAGCGGCAGGTAACCAGCGCCGGCCTTGAAGCTGCCGATGATCATGCCGAGCAGGTCGAGATTACGCTCGGCCAGCAGCGCCACCGGTTGATCCATGCGCACACCGGCAGCGACCAGGGCATGGCCGAGGCGGTTGGTGTTGTCATTCAGTTCGGCATAGCTCAATTGCTGATCAAGGCAACTGGCGGCAACGCGCTGCGGATGCGCCGCGACCTGCGCTTCGAACAACGCCACGTAGCTTTGCTCCAGCGGATAGTCATGGCCGCTCTGGTTGCAACCGTGCAGCAGGAAGTCGCGCTCTTCGTCGCCCAGCAGCGGCAAATCAGCCATGTCGCCATGGAAGCCGTCGACCAGCGCCAGCAGCAGGCGCTTGAACTCACTGAGCATGCGCTCGACCGTCGCCTCGTCGAAGTAACGCTGGTCATAGGACAGGTGCAAGCCAAGGTCATCGCCCGGGTAGCACACCGCGGTCAGCGGGAAGTTGGTATGGGTGCGACCGGAATCCGAGGTCGCATTCAGGCTCTGTGCACGATCAAGCACCGAGACTTCCACCGGGGCGTTTTCGAAGACAAAGAGGCTGTCGAACAGCGGCTGGCCTTTGGGCAATTCGCTCTGCTCCTGGATATTCACCAGCGGCAGGTATTCGTACTCGCGCAGTTGCATGTTGCTGTCGAGCAAAGCGCTGAGCCACTGGCGCACGCTGCTGCGCTGATCGTCCTCAGGCATCTTCACGCGCAGGGCGATGCTGTTGATGAACAGGCCGACGGTGCGTTGCATTTCCGGCATCTCCACCGGCCGCCCGGCCACAGTCACGCCGAAGAGCACGTCGCGATCACCGCTCAGGCGCCGCAAAACCAGAGCCCACGCAGCCTGGGCGAAAGTGTTGACGGTCAGTTGATGGGCCTGCGCCAGTTCCCGCAGCCGTGCGCCGTCCTCGACATTGAGGCGGGTGTAGCGGTCGCCGACGATCATGCCGCCGCTTTCACCGGCGTGCTCGCGCAGGAACGGCCGGTCGCTCGGGATCGGCGTGGTGCGCTCGAACCCTTGCAGATTCTGCCGCCACCACTGCCGCGCCTCGGCCAGACTCTGGCGTTGCAGCCAGCCGATGTAATCGCGATAACGCGGCGGCACGCTCAACTGCGCTTCACGACCTTCACCGAGGGCGGTGTAGATCTCGAAAAAGTCGTTCATCAGCAGCGAACGGCACCAGGCGTCGATGAGAATGTGGTGGTTGCTCATCATGAACCAGTAACGCGCCGCGCCGACCTTGATCAGGCGCAGGTGGAATGGCGCCTGATTGAGCAGATCGAACCCGGCCTCGCGCTCGCTTTTCAGCAGCGCTTGCAGCTTCGGTTCCTGCTCGGTCTCGGCGACGGCGCTCCAGTCCAGATACTCGATCGGCGTGCGCCCCGGCGTGTGAATCACTTGCAGCATGTCTTCGCCGACGTTCCAGCAGAACGACGCGCGCAGTGCTTCATGACGGGCGATCACCGCTTGCCAGGCCTGGGCGAAACGCTCGGGATCGAGCTCGCTGTTGATGCGGTAACGATCCTGCATGTAGTACAGGCCGGTACCCGGCTCGAGCAGGGTGTGCAGCAACATGCCTTCCTGCATCGGCGTCAGCGGGTAGACATCTTCGATGTGCGCGGCCGGCACCGGCAGCGCATCGAGTTGCGCCTGAGTCAGTTTCGCCAGCGGGAAGTCCGATGGCGTCAGGCCGCCGGCTTCGTCTTGCAGACAATGGGCGATCAGGCTTTGCAACTCAACGAGGTAGGCGGCGGCCAGATCGTTAATGGTTTGCGCCTCGTAACGCTCGGCACTGAAAGTCCAGCGCAGCAGCAGTTCACCACCGTAAACCTGACTGTCGACACTCAGCTCGTTGGGCAACGGCGCCTGCGGATCGTGGGCGGCACCGACCGCTTCATCCAGCGGACGGAACAGCGCATCGCTGCCGAAGCTCTGGTCGAACTGGCCGAGGTAGTTGAAGGTGACCTGCGCCTGCGGCAGCGCGGCCATGTTCTGGCGGCAGCCGTCATCAGCCAGATAACGCAACACGCCATAACCGAGACCTTTATGCGGAACGGCGCGCAATTGTTCTTTGATCGCCTTGATCGAAGCGCCCTGCCCGGCGGCCTCTTCGACATTGTGCGGAGTCAGGCGCAGCGGATAAGCGCTGGTGAACCAACCGACGGTGCGGGTCAGATCAATCTCGTCGAACAGGGTTTCGCGACCGTGTCCTTCCAGTTGAATCAGCGCCGAGGGCTGGCCGCTCCAGCGGCACAGCACACGGGCCAGCGCGGTCAGCAGCAGGTCGTTGACCTGAGTGCGATAAGCGCTCGGTGCCTGTTGCAGCAACTGCCGGGTGCGCTCGGCATCGAGGCGTACGCTGACGGTTTGTGCATGGCGATTCTGCCTGCCGCCCTGCGGGTTTTCGCAAGGTAGATCGGCGCTTGGCCCGGCCAGTTGCGTTTGCCACCAACCGAGTTCTTCACGCAGGGATTCGCTGCCGGCGTAGGCCTGCAAACGCGCGGCCCAGTCCTTGAAGGCGCTGGTTTTCGCCAGCAGTTTCAGCGGCTGCGCAGCGTCGAGTTGGCGATAGGCGGTTTGCAGATCATCCAGCAGCACGCGCCAGGAAACGCCGTCGACCACCAAGTGGTGGATGGCGATGAACAGGCGTTGCTGATCATTCGCTACATCGACCAGCACTGCGCGCAGTAACGGGCCGTTTTGCAGATTCAGGCTGCGTTGCGCGTCGGCGAACAGGGCTTCGCACCGGTCCAGCGAATCGACGTTGAATTGCCAGAGCAGATCATCACTCGACAGCACTTGATGAGTCGCTTGCCATGCATCATCGGTTTCAGTGAAACGCAGACGCAGCGCATCGTGCTGCTCAATCACCGCCAGCAAGGCTTGCTGCAATCGTTGCGGTTCGAAGCGCACAGTCGGCTCCAGCAACAGCGCCTGATTCCAGTGCTGACGCTGGGGAATGTCCGTATCGAAGAACCAGTGCTGAATCGGCGTCAGGCGCGATTCACCGACCACCAGGCCTTGCTCGGCAGTCACTTGCTGAGTGCGACTGGCAACGGCGGCGAGCGTCTGCACGGTCTGATGCTGGAACAGGTCGCGCGGGCTGAAGTGGATGCCCTGCTGACGCGCGCGGCTGACCACCTGAATCGACAGAATCGAGTCGCCACCGAGTTCGAAGAAGTTATCGTTGAGGCCGACCTGCCTGACGTTGAGCACATCGCACCAGATCTGCGCCAGGGTCTGTTCCAGCTCGTTGCTCGGCGCGACATAGTCCTGACGATTGAGCTGCGGGTCCGGCGCCGGCAAGGCGCGACGGTCGAGTTTGCCGTTGGCGGTCAGCGGCATGCTTGCCAGCAGCATCAGGTGGGTCGGCACCATGTAGTCCGGCAGTTGCGCCTTGAGGTGCGACTTGAGCGCTTCGCGCAGTTCAGCCTGTTGCGCTTCGCCGTGTCCGGCGACCTCCGTAACGAGGTAACCCACCAACTGCTTGCCACTCGGCGCATCCAGCGCCAGCACCACTGCTTCGCGGATCGAAGGGTGATCGAGCAGGCGCGTTTCGATTTCGCCCAGTTCGATGCGGAAACCACGGATTTTTACTTGATGGTCGATCCGGCCCAGATACTCGACCAGACCATCGGCACGCTGGCGCACCAGGTCGCCGGTGCGGTACATGCGCCCGCCATCAGCGGCAAACGGGTCAGCGACAAAACGCTCGGCGCTGATGCCCGGACGGTCGTGATAGGCCTGAGCCAGACCGGCGCCACCGACGAACAATTCACCGGTCGCGCCCTGCGGCACCAAGGCCAGATCGGCATCAAGAATGTACGCGACCCGCGCACCGATCACGCTGCCGATCGGCACACTGCCAGCGCCCTCTTCCAGTACCTGCGGCGCCAGACTGGCCAGCGGCATGACCACGGCTTCAGTCGGGCCATAGGCGTTGAAGAACTGCGCTGGCTGGAACGCCGCGCGGATGCGCTGTAGATGCTCGCCAGTCAGCGCTTCGCCGCCGGTGATGATCATCCGCACCGGGAGGACTTCATTCTGCGTGGCAAGGAACTGCGCCAACTGGCTGCCGTAGCTCGGCGTGAAGCCGAGGACGTTGATCCGATGCGCACGAATCAAGCCGCAGATTTCTTCCGCGTCCCACTGCCCTTGCGCCCGCAGCACCACCTGCGCACCGCTGAGCAGCGGCACCAGCAAACGTTCGGTGGCGGCGTCGAAGTTGATCGAATAGAAATGCAGTTCACAGTCGTCCGGGCGCATGCCGAAGCGTTCGATCACGGCCTGGCAGTGCATGGCAATTTCGCCGTGGGAGACCACCACGCCTTTTGGTTTGCCGGTCGAGCCCGAGGTGTAAATCAGGTAGGCCTGATGCTGCGGCAGGCTGATAAACGGCAACTCGCTGGCCGGGTAGTCGGCCAGTGCCGGGCTGTCATCTTCCATACACCAGCGCGCCACGTCTGACGGCAAGTCACCCAGGGCCTGGAGCATCGCCCGATCGCTGAGCAGCAGACCGATGCGGCTGTCTTCGATCATGTAATGCAGACGGTCGAGCGGGTACTCCGGATCCAGCGGCACATAGGCGCCGCCAGCCTTGAGAATCGCGAGCAGGCCGATGACCATTTCCAGCGAACGCTCCAGCGCCAGACCGACCCGCACTTGCGGGCCGACGCCGCGCTCACGCAGCGCCCAGGCCAGACGATTGGCACGGGCATCAAGTTCGGCGTAGCTCAGGGTCTGCCCGGCGAAGGTCAGCGCCGGCGCGTCTTTGCGCGCCAGTGCCTGTTCGGCAAACAGATGATGGATGCACTGGTCGAGACGATGTTCGCCCGGCTCGACGCCAAGGCTGTCGAGCAGGTGCTGTTGCTCGGTGTTGTCGAGCAACGGCAGTTCGCTGAGGCGTTGCTGCGGATCAGCGATCAACGCTTCAAGCAGGTTGCGCCAATGCCTGGCCATGCGTTCGATGGTCGGCTCGTCGAACAGATCGGTGCTGTAAGTCAGGCAGCAGCCGAGGCGATGGTCGAGGTCGGTGACTTCCAGATTGAGATCGAACTTGGTCGCCCGCGCATCGTTGGCCAGATACTCGACAGTCATCCCAGCGAGGGTGCGGCTCTGCTGGAATTCCCAGCGCTGCACGTTGCACATCACCTGGAACAGCGGGTTGTAGGCCGCACTGCGTGGCGGCTGAAAGGCTTCGACCAAATGATCGAACGGCAGATCCTGATGGGACTGGCCTTCGATCACGGTGTGGCGCACCTGCTCGAACAGTTCGCCGACCGACATCTGCCCGTCGAGCTGGCAACGCAGCACCTGAGTGTTGAGGAACGCGCCGATCAGCCCTTCGCTTTCCGGGCGGATGCGGTTGGCCACCGGCGCACCGATGCGCAGGTCGGTCTGGCCGCTGTAGCGGTAGAGCAGCGTGGCGAGCGCGGCGGTCATGGTCATGAACAGGGTCAGGCCGTTTTGCGCATTGAACGCCCGCACCCGCGCAGCGAGATCGTCACTCAGATCGAAACGGAACAGCTCGCCCTGATGGCTCTGTACCGGTGGACGCGGACGGTCGCCGGGCAGTTCCAGCAGCGGATGTTCGCGACCGAGCTGCGCGGTCCAGTAATCGAGCTGGCGCTGGCGCTCGCCGGACTCCAGCCACTGACGCTGCCAGACGCTGTAGTCGAGGTATTGCACCGGCAGCGGCTCGAGCGGCGAGGCGCGCTCATCGACGAACGCTTCATACAGCGCACTGAGTTCACGGGCAAAGATGTCCATCGCCCAGCCTTCGGTGACGATGTGGTGCAGGGTCAGAACGAAGTAATGCTCGTGCTCGGCAGTCTTGACCAGACAGGCACGCAGCAACGGGCCGGTTTCCAGATCGAACGGCTGGTGCGCTTCTGCATCAGCCAGTTGCTGGACTTGTAGCTCCCGGACTTCTGCCGGCAGGCTGGAGAAATCCTTCCAGCCCATGCGCACGCCGGTCTCGGCATGCACCTGTTGGCGGGCGACGCCGTCAACGCTAGGGAAGGTAGTGCGCAGGGTTTCATGGCGCAGGATCAGCGCCTGCAACGCCGCCTCGAAATGCTCGACATGCAGCACGCCGCGCAAGCGCGCCATGCCGCCGACGTTGTAAGCCGGGCTGTCCGGTTCCATCTGCCAGAGGAACCACATGCGCTGCTGTGAATAGGACAGCGGCACCGCTTGGCTGCGGTCGATTTTTGCAATCGGCAACTGTTGATTGGTGCGGCCGCTGGCCTGGATCAGGCGAATCTGTTCGGCGTAATCGCCCAGTTCGCTGTGCTCGAACAAGGTGCGCAGCGGCAGTTCGACGTCACAGGCCTGACGTGTGCGCGAAATGATTTGCGTGGCCAGCAGCGAATGACCGCCGAGGGCGAAGAAATCATCGCGCAGGCCGATCTGCTTCAGACCCAGCACTTCGCGCCAGATCGCGGCGATTTGTTGCTCCAGTTCGCTGACCGGTTCGATGTGTTCACGCACTTGCCATTGCGGCTCGGGCAAGGCGCGGCGATCGAGTTTGCCGCTGGGGCTCAGCGGCATCGCATCAAGGCGCAAAAGTTGCGCCGGGACCATGTATTCCGGCAGCTCAGCGACCAAGGCGTTGTTCAGTCGAGCGATTTGTTGCTCGGCATTTTCCTGCGGATCGCTCGCCGTGAAGTAGCCGATCAGTTGTCCACCGGCAGCGGTTTCGCGCACCAGCACCACGGCCTGGGCGACGCCATTTTGCGCCAGCAGTCGCGCCTGGATTTCTTCCGGTTCCACGCGAAAGCCGCGCAGTTTGACCTGCTGATCGAGGCGACCGAGGTATTCGATCACGCCATCCGAGGACCAGCGCGCACGGTCGCCGGTGCGGTACAAGCGGGCGCCATGCTCGCCCAGTGGATCGACGACAAAACGCTCGGCGGTCAACGCCGGACGCCCGAGATAACCACGCGCCAGACCGATGCCGCTGATGCACAGCTCACCCGCCACACCCGCCGGCACTGGATTGAGATCGACATCGAGAATGCGGCAGACCACATTGCCCAGCGGCCGGCCAATCGGCGAGCGCGCACCATCGGCGGCACTGCAATGCCAATGGGTGACGTTGATTGCGGTTTCAGTCGGGCCATAACGGTTGTGCAATTGCACCGCTGGCAATTGCGCGAGTACCCGGTTGCGCAACTCGGCGGGCAAGGCTTCACCGCCGGAAAACACCCGGCGCAGGCTCGTGCACTCGGCACGCAGCGGCTCGTCGACGAACAACGCCAGCAGTGGCGGGACGAAGTGCAGCGTGGTCACGCCGTATTGCTGGACCCGTTGCGCGATGCGATGCGGGTCACGGTGTTCGCCGGGGGCGGCAAGCAGCAGACGCGCGCCGCTGATCAGCGGCCAGAAGCATTCCCACACCGAGACGTCGAAACTGATCGGCGCTTTTTGCATCAGCACGTCGGTTTCGTCGAGGCGGTAAGTGTCCTGCATCCATTGCAGGCGCTCGGCCAGCGCGGCGTGGGTGTTGCCGACGCCTTTCGGTTGCCCGGTGGAACCCGAGGTGTAAATCACGTAGGCGAGGTTGTCGCCGTGCAGTCGCAGTCCCGGTGCCTGGCTCGGCCATTTATCCAGGTGCAGCGCATCCATGGCGATCACGCTGACGCCATCGCTGGCCGGCAGACGCTCGAGCAATTGCGTCTGGGTCAGGAGCAGTTCGACGCCGCTGTCGCGGAGCATGTACGTAAGACGCTCGGCCGGATAATCCGGATCAAGCGGCACATAGGCGCCGCCGGCCTTGATGATCGCCAGCAGACCGATCAGCAGTTGCGGCGAACGCTCGGCAGCAATGGCCACGCACACGTCCGGGCCAACGCCTTTGTCGCGCAGGTAATGGGCGAGCCGGTTGGCTTGCGCGTGCAGCTCGGCAAAATCCAGACTACCGCCGTCCCACAGCAGTGCGGTGCGTTGCGGGGTGTTGCGCAATTGTTGCTCGAGCAGTTCCGGCAGCCATTGTTGCGCCGGGGTGCACGGAGCGACGCTCCAGTCTTTCTGCTGATTCTGCTCGTTGACCGTCAGCAATCGCAGATCGCCGATGGCCTGCTGCGGCCGTTCGCAGACTTCGCTGAGCAGATTGTGGAAATGCTCGGCCAGGCGCTCGATGGTCGCGGCGTCGAACAGTTCGCTGGCGTAGTCGAACGACAAGCTCAGGCGACCGTTGCGATCCTCTTCGCTGTGCAATTGCAGATCGAACTTGGCCTCGCGGCTGTGCCACGGCAGTTCTTCGGCGAGCAGACCGGGCAGACGCTTGAGTGCACTGAGGTCGCGCTGCTGATGGTTGAACATGACCTGGAACAAGCCCTGATCGCGGGCCTGCGGGAACGCTTCGAGCAATTGTTCGAAGGGCAGATCCTGATGGGCCTGGGCGCCGAGTGCGGCCTGGCGGGTCTGGTTCAGCAACTCGGCAAATGTCAGGCGCGAATCGATTTGCGCACGCAACACCTGGGTATTGATGAAGAAGCCGATCAGGCTTTGGGTTTCCAGGCGCGGACGGTTGGCGTTGGGCACGCCGATGCGAATGTCGCGCTGACCGCTGTAGCGGTGCAGCAAACTTTGCAACGCAGCGAGCAGAAGCATGAACGGCGTGGCCTGGTGGGCCTGCGCAGTCTGGCGGATCGCCTCGCTGAGTTCGGTACTCAAGCGCACGCTGTGGCGCGTGGCGCTGTGGTTGTGTCTGGCCGAGCGCGGGTGATCGGTGGCCAGTTCCAGTGGCGGATGTTCTTCGCCCAGTTGCGCTTTCCAGTACGCCAGTTGCCGCTCGCCCTCGCCTTGCGCCAGCCATTGCCGCTGCCAGTTGCCGTAATCGGCGTATTGCGTGGGCAGCGCTGCCAGTGTCGCCGTTCCACCTTGGGTAGCGGCGGCATATAAGCGCGAGAATTCGTCGAGCAGGATATTCAGCGACCAGCCGTCAGCGATGATGTGGTGCAGGGTCACCAGCAGTTGATGTTCTTCGTCATCGAGACGCACCAGTGTCACCGCCAGCAACGGGCCTTTTTCCAGATCGAACCGAGTGCGCGCCTCGTCTTCGCGAATCTGCTCGGCACGGGTTTCACGCTCGGGAATTGGCAGGTCGCTGATGTCGATCAGTTGCAGATTGAGTTCGGCAGCGGCGAGCACTTGCTGCAATGCCACGCCGTCGCGCTCGAAGAAACGCGTGCGCAAGGATTCGTGGCGTTCGATCAGATGCTGAAAGCTGTTGCGCACGGCGTTTACGTCGAGTTCGCCACGCAGGCGCAGACCACCGGGAATGTTGTAGGCGCTGCTCTGTGGATCGAGTTGCCAAGTGATCCACAGACGATTTTGTGCCAGCGACTGCGGCATCGGCTCGCTGCGCGACAAGGTGCTGATCGGACCTGGAGCGCTCCCGCCGTCCTGTTTTAGCTGCGCCACAGCGGCAGCGAAGGTGGACAGGGTTGGCGCTTCGAACAGCAGGCGCAGGCTCAGCTCCACATCGAGTGCTTCGCGAACCCGCGCAACCACTTGCGTGGCGGCGATCGAGTTACCGCCGAGCAGAAAGAAATGGTCGTCGCCACTGACCTGCTTGACGTTGAGTTGCTCGGCCCAGATTTGCCCGATCAACGCTTCAAGGTCCGAAGTGCTGCTGGTCGCATTTTCCGTTGCCGCTGTAATCGAAGGGAACAGCGCGTAACTGTCGAGACTGCCATCAGCCAGACGATTGCGGCACGCCGAGCGCTGCAGTTTGCCGCTGGAGGTTTTCGGCAACGCGCCCGGATTGAGCAGCACCACCACGCTTGGCGCCTCCTGATACGCCTCGGCCACGGCTTGGCGAATGGCTTTGATCAGCGCATCTGGCGCAAGGATTTTCTGCACGCTGCGGCTGATTTCCGCAGCGATGCCGATGCCCTCTTCGCCGTTGTGAGTGACCGCGAACGCCGCCACGCGGCCCTTGCGCACCACTTCGACTTCGCGCTCGACGGTCTGCTCGATGTCCTGCGGATAGAGGTTGTGTCCGCGGACGATGAGCATGTCTTTCAGGCGCCCGGTGACGAACAACTCGCCCGCACGGATAAAACCCAGGTCGCCGGTGCGCAACCAGGTGCGGCCGGCGTGCTGGACAAAAGCCTTGGCGCTGGCTTCGGGGTTGCGCCAATAACCGTGGGCGATGCTCGGGCCGGCGGCCCAGACTTCGCCGACGGCGTTGTCGGCGAGTTTTTCGAGGGTATTCGGTTCGACGATCAGCACCGCGTGCTCAGGCTGGCTGATGCCGCAGCTCATGATCGCGCTACCATCGCCCGGCTCGGCGCGGTTTTGCGCCAGCGCCTGATCGTCCACGCGCAGCGCCGGGATGCCGGTGCCGCGCGGTGTTCCGGCGACAAACAGGGTGGCCTCGGCCAGACCGTACGAAGCCATGAAGCTGTTGTCGCTGAAACCGCAGGCGGCGAATTTTTCGGCGAAGCGCTCGAGGGTATCGAGACGGATCGGCTCGGAACCGGAATAGGCCACGCGCCAGCGGCTCAGATCGAGGCGCTCAAGGGCCGATTCGCTGACCCGCTCACTGCACAAACGGTAGGCGAAATCCGGGCCGCCGCTGATGGTGCCGCCGTATTCGGCGATCGCTTCCAGCCAGCGCAACGGCCGGCCGAGGAAGTAGGCCGGCGACATCAGAATGCACGGCACGCCGCTGAATATCGGTTGCAGCAGACCACCGATCAAACCCATGTCGTGGTACAGCGGCAACCAGCTGACGATGACGTCGTCCGGATTGACGTCGATGCCGAAACCGTGACGGATCAACAGTTCATTGGCGACCAGATTGCCATGGCTGACCTGCACGCCCTTGGGCAGCGCGGTGGAGCCGGAAGTGTATTGCAGAAAAGCGATGTGCTCGGCTGGCAGGCTCGGTTCAACCCACTGTTCGGCCAGTGCGCTGTCGAGGGTGTCGACACACAATAGCGGCGGCGCGCCGTCGATTTGTTGCAAGGCATCGCGCAGGTCGGCGCTGGTCAGCAATAGCGTGGGCTCGGCGTCGGCGATGATCGACAGCAAACGCTCCTGATGATGACGACGCGCGGATTCCGGCGGATAGGCTGGTACCGCAATCACACCGGCGTACAGGCAACCGAAAAACGCCGCGACATAATCCGCGCCACTGGGAAACAGCAGCACCGCACGCTCACCGAATCCAGCCTGAGCCTGCAACGCAGCAGCGATGGTGCGCGCGCGTTGATCCAGTTCGCGATAGCTGAGCACCACAGCCTGATCGGCGTTTTCGGCGAGAAAGCGCAAGGCCAGTCGGTCCGGCGTCAGGGCCGCGCGACGCTTGAGGGCATGGACCAGGGTGCTGGGGAGTTCGAACGCGTCGGTCATGAGGTTTCCTGCCTGAATTCGGCTTGCAAGTGGAATCGGGTGGCTGCGTCACACCTATCGAGAGGCGTGCGGGGCGCGGTCTGTGCCGACCGCGCAAGGCATCGGAATGCGCTGAGGCCGGGGATCTGCACCCGGGCCATTCACCAATGAGAACGGATGGAGTGGGGAAATAATTAGTCGGCAGGCGCGACGTCCAGCGGGGCTGGGGTGCGGCGGCGTGTCGCAGTTGGCAAAACACATCGCCTTACAGCAATACCTCTCTTTCTCATTTGACAATCATTATCATTCAACATAATTTGTCGCTCGATGTGTAGGACGGCGCCGTCCCCCGAGGCCCTCCCACTAACCTATTGGCAGCAAGGTGATTTCCATGACGGAACAAGTATCCACAAGCAGGTGCGATTCACCGCTACTTCAGGCATTCGTCGACAATCGACTGATTCTGGTCAAGATTGCAGCCCGCATTACCGGTTGCAGGTCTCGTGCCGAAGATGTGGTTCAGGATGCGTTTTTCCGACTGCAATCGGCCCCGCCGATCACGTCGTCGATCAAGGCTCAGCTGAGCTACCTGTTCCAGATCGTGCGCAACCTCGCCATCGATCACTACCGCAAGCAGGCGCTCGAACAGAAATACTCAGGCCCGGAAGAGGAAGGCTTGAACGTGGTGATTCAGGGCGCTTCGCCGGAAACTTCGCATATCAACTTCTCGACCCTCGAACACATCGCCGATGCGCTGACCGAACTGCCCAGCCGCACCCGTTATGCCTTCGAGATGTACCGTCTGCACGGCGTGCCGCAAAAGGACATCGCCAAGGAACTGGGCGTATCGCCCACCCTGGTCAACTTCATGATTCGTGATGCGCTGGTGCACTGCCGCAAGGTCTCGGGCAGTCGGCGGGATGCAGTGATTGCGGGTCGTCGCTGAGACCGCGTCGTCTGATCAAAAAAGATCGCAGCCTTCGGCGGCTCCTACATGAGAATGCATTCATCTGTAGGAGCTGCCGAAGGCTCGGGCCGCGATCGGACGATCTTTTGCTTGATGCGATATCAGGCCAATGGGCACCGATCAAAAAACCGCTCCCGCCCCAGAATCATCAATGCCGCGCGCTTGTGCGGGAAATCGAATTCCTTCTCGCAGTGAAAGCACTGGTTGTGCATATGGCCGATCATCTTCGCGTTGTCGGCACGTGGCTCGGCGACCACGCGCTGGGTCCGTGGATCATCGAGAAACAGGTAATGCACCAGCGCCGATAACCAGCTCGCCACTTTGTGCGGGCCGCGATGACTTTCCTCGCCGACCAGCATGTGAATGCCACGGTCGTAATCGTCGGCATCGTAGAACGGCGCGATGCGATCTTCCTTGGCCCAGTAGGCTTCGAAATAGGCGAATGGCTGATCGTCGAAACAGCCGATCAGGGTCAATGTGTGCGGGTCGGCATCGAGCTTGTTCAGGTATTCGCGATGCTGCTCAAGGCTGCCCTCCTCCTGCCAGAAACTCGCCACGCGCGGGCTGTTCTGCCAGCGATTGAAGCGCGACAGATCTTCCTCGATTTCCAGCGTTCGCAAGGAAATCCATGCGCCGAGCCGCGCATCGAAACGCCGATAGACTTCACCACGCGGCTTCACCGGTCGCAGCGGATGGCGCTTGCCGTGGCTGATGACCATTTGCTGCGGATAGCTGCCGGTCAGTGAAGTGCCCAGCCACGGCTGCGGCAGTTGCCAGAACAGCGTGCGCTCGCAGCGATACTCACCGGCGACTTCGGTATTGATCAGCAGGCCACTGCGCAAGGCTTCGGTCGGTGGCTGATCGAGTTGCCAGGTCAATTGCTGGCACGCCGGGGCACGGGCGAACAACCAATAACAGGCGGCCCACAAGGCTTGCCCGGGCGGCAGGGCAAAACGTTCATCAAGCTGGATCGGGCCATTGGCCTCGCGGTCCAGGCGCAGCCGAATCAGCGGTTGCCCGTCCAGGCTCAGGCTCAAGCGGCTCTCGGTAGCATCAGCGATCAATTGACTGCCCGAGGGCAATGCCAGGGCAGTCAGGTCATTCAGATTGGACATGGGTCGGGCTCACGTAATCGTCGACAGTTCGACGAAGTGACGTGAGCCGGGAAGGGAAATTTAAGCGCGGGACGAAAACAGCGCTTCAGTGATGCGGCACCGGCACTACCGCAATCCTGTAGGGTTCGAAAATCTTCAGCAATTCGCCATTGTCACGCAGACGCTGCAACAGATTGCCGAAGGCGTCGCCGGTGATCGGAGCGCTTGGCCGCAGAATCGCGTAATGGTGATAGATCTGATCGGTGCGCTGCGAAGCCAACAGCTCATCGCGGACTTTCTCGTTGCGCAGCAGGTAATCGAACAGATAGGAACGGGTCACCAGGGCAATGTCGGCGCGCCCGCGCAGGACCATCAACAGGTTGCTGTCGTGGGAATAGGTCAGCGTGGCGTTGTAGTTGTGCGCGAGGTATTTCGGGTCGGCGTTGAAGTCGGCGAATTCGTAGTGATAACCGCTGAACAGCGCCAGACGTTTGCCCGACAGGCTCGAGAAGTAGTTTTGCTGGCGGCCGTCTTCGCGTTGTGCAACGAAGATTTCGGCGTCTTCCAGGCCCATGTCGACATCGTCGTGGGGAATGTCCTTCCAGCCCCACTCGGGATTTTCAAAGATCGCCATATCGATGCGACCCTGCTTGAAATCACCGAAACGGCGCGGGATCGAGGTCGGCACCAGGACGAACTGATAGTCGCTCTGCGAGCGGTTCAGCGCCTCGATCAATTGCGGCAACAGGCCGGTGTCGGCGCCGTTTTCCGGGCGGATCGTATAGGGCGGGAAATGCGCGGCGCCGACCCGGACCAATTGCGCTGACTGAGCGGGCAATACCCATAACGCAGCCAGCGCAGCGAGCATCAGCCCGGCGGCTGTCCGAATTGGCGAAGACTTCAAAACACCCCACTCCCCGAAAAAAAATAGCGATCAATGCATTCAAGCTAGGCGGTTTCGCCGACTTAGCCAGTTTGTCGGCCGGTCCGACAACCGTTCAACGCGCTTCGAGGACCAGAATCAGCGCTTCATCGGCGAGCTGATCGAGGCTCAAACTGCCGCCGGCACGGAACCAGGTGGTGGTCCAGGACAGTGCGCCGGTAAGGAAACGTCGGGTGATAAAAACGTCGCCGCGAATATAGCCGGCGTCCTTGGCCTCGCTCAGAACCTGCAGCCAGATGTCTTCATAAACGTCACGTAAAGCAAGGACTTTAGCCTGGCCGTCTTCGGACAATGAGCGCCATTCGTACACCAGCACCGCCATCGCCTCGCCGCTGCCGCCCATGATCGACTGCAACTCGCAACGAATCAGCGCCAGCACTTTTTCGCGCACGTCGCTGGCTTCGGCCAGGGCTGCGCGCATCAGCGCGGTGTTGTAGCGGATGGTTTCCTCCATCACCGCGCGGAGAATTTCATCCTTGCTTTTGAAGTGATGAAAAATACTGCCCGACTGAATGCCCACAGCGCTGGCCAGATCGCGCACCGTGGTGCGCTCGTAGCCTTTGTTGCGAAACAGGTGAGCCGCCACTTGCAGCAATTTGCCGCGGGCGCTGTCCGGGTCGGTCAACTGGCCCTGGTCGACCAGTTCGCGCATGACCCGCAGGGCTTTTTGCTCGTCCACCCGTTCTCTCCTACAGTCGATCAGTGTGTTGCCCCCTGTAACCGCAGGGTTGCGCGCAATTTAAGCCGCGCGCGGGCACCAAGCAAGCGCTTGGGCAGAAGAATGTTTCGCCTGTTTACAAACCAAGCGCTTGCTTGGTAGCCTCCAGACACTTCTGTCGCAGGTCCCTGAGTCGGAGATAAAAATGCCAACCACCGTGCGAATCGGCTGCGCCAGTGCTTTTTGGGGCGACACCTCCACCGCTGCCGCCCAGCTTGTCTCCGGCGGAAACCTGGATTATCTGGTGTTCGATTATCTGGCCGAGATCACCATGTCGCTCATGGCTGGTGCGCGTCTTAAAGACCCGCAGGCCGGGTTCGCGGGTGACTTCGTTGAAGTGCTGGCGCCGCTGCTGACGCAGCTGTCCGAACAGAACATCCGCGTGATCAGCAATGCCGGCGGGGTCAATCCGCAGGCTTGCGCGGCGGCCCTGCAAGCGGCCTGCGACCAGGCTGGGGTCCAGCTGAAGATTGCCGTGTTGCTCGGCGATGACCTGCAAGGACAGCTCAAAAGCCCCGCCGACGTCCGCGAAATGTTCAGCGGCGCGCCGCTTCCGCGGATGTGCGTGTCGACCAACGCCTACCTCGGCGCGCCGGGGATTGTCGAAGCGCTGCGCCTGGGTGCCGACATTGTCATCACCGGCCGGGTGGTCGACAGCGCCGTGGTCAGTGCGGCGCTGGTTCACGAATTCGGCTGGTCGTGGCATGACTACGACAAACTCGCCCAGGCCGCGCTGGCCGGGCACATCATCGAATGCGGCGCGCAGTGCACCGGCGGTAATTTCACCGACTGGCGCGAGGTGCCGGATTACGAGCACATCGGTTTTCCGATCGTCGAGGTCAGCGCCGATGGCCAGTTCCTCGTCAGCAAACCCGAAGGCTCCGGCGGCCTGGTCACGCCGCTGACCGTCGGCGAGCAGATGCTCTACGAAATCGGCGATCCGCAGGCCTATCTGTTACCCGATGTGATCTGCGATTTCACTCAGGTCAAACTTCAGCAACAAGGCAAAAACATCGTGCAGGTGCACGGGGCCAAAGGCCTGCCGCCCAGCGACAAATACAAGGTCAGCGCCACGTACCCGGACGGTTTCCGCTGCACCGCCAGTTGCCTGATGGCCGGCATCGACGCAGTAGACAAGGCGCGGCGGGTCAGTCAGGCAATCATCGACAAGACCGCCGAGATGTTCAGCCTGCGCGGCTGGGCGCCGTACAGCGAAACCCATGTCGAACTGCTCGGCAGCGAAGCCACCTACGGCCCCCACGGCCAGCGCCGCGACAGCCGTGAAGTGGTGATCAAAATCGCCGTGCGCCATCCTGACAAACGCGCGCTGGTGCTGTTTTCCAAAGAGATCGCCCAGGCCGCGACCGGTATGGCGCCGGGTTTGACCGGCATCGTCGGCGGTCGTCCGACCGTATACCCGGTCATCCGCCTGTTCTCATTTCTCATAGATAAAAATGCCTGCACGCTGCAAATCGACATGGCCGGTGAGCGCCATCCGTGCACCCTCCCCGACCCAGTGGCCCTCGACAGCGCAGATTTGCCGCTCGCCCATCAGCCACCCAGACCCCAGGGCCGCGCCGATGCCAGTGTGCCGTTGGTGAAACTGGCGGTGGCGCGCTCCGGCGACAAGGGCAACCACAGCAATATCGGCGTGATGCCGCGCCATCCCGATTACCTGCCGTGGATCGCCGAAGCGCTGACCACCTCGGTGGTGGTCGACTGGATGCGCCACGTCCTCGATCCGCTTCTCGGGCGTGTCGAACGCTGGTATCTGCCCGGCACCCAAAGCCTCAACTTTCTTTTGGAAAACGCCCTCGGCGGTGGCGGTGTCGCCAGTCTGCGCATCGACCCGCAAGGCAAAGCCTTCGCCCAGCAACTATTGGAAATCCAGATCCCGGTGCCGCAGAGCATCGCCGAACAGCTCGACTAGAGGATGGTGTGCATGGCTTACGCGTCGATTTTTCGCGCCGATCTGTTCAGCGGCCAGAACCTGATTGTCACCGGTGGCGGCAGCGGCATCGGTCGCTGCACCGCCCATGAACTGGCGGCGCTCGGCGCCAATGTGCTGCTGGTCGGGCGCAAGCCGGAAAAGCTCGAAAAAGTCGCCGCCGAAATCACCGAGGACGGCGGCCGCGCGCACTGGAAGGCCTGCGATATCCGCGATGAAGAAGCGGTCAAGCAACTGGTCAAAGAGCTGATCGCCGAACACGGGCCGATCCACGGCCTGGTCAACAACGCCGGGGGCCAATACCCGTCGCCCTTGGCCTCGATCAATCAGAAGGGCTTCGAAACCGTGCTGCGGACCAACCTGGTCGGCGGCTTTCTGATGGCCCGCGAAGTGTTCAACCAGTCGATGAGCAAACACGGCGGCAGCATCGTCAACATGCTTGCCGACATGTGGGGCGGCATGCCCGGCATGGGCCACTCGGGCGCCGCGCGTTCGGGCATGGACAACTTCACCAAGACTGCCGCGTTCGAGTGGGGTTACGCCGGGGTCCGGGTCAACGCGGTGGCGCCGGGCTGGATTGCGTCCAGCGGCATGGACACTTACGAAGGCGCATTCAAAGCAGTGATTCCGACCCTGCGCGAGCATGTGCCGCTCAAGCGTATCGGCACCGAATCGGAAGTCAGTGCGGCAATCGTGTTCCTGCTCAGCCCGGCGGCGGCTTTCATCAGCGGCACTACGGTGAAAATCGACGGCGCCGCCAGCCTCGGCAGTCGCGCCTGGCCGCTGCACAAGGCCAGCCACAGCGAATCGTTCAATGGTTTTCACCGCGCGTATTTACCAGAAGTGTTGCGTCCCGACGTGCTCAAGGACAAGGAATAAGCCATGGCGCAGATTCAGTCGCAACTCGATCCGCACAGCGAAGCGTTCGCGCGCAACCGCGCGGCCATGCTCGCCGCCATCGAGCAGGTGCAGCAGCTCGAACAGAACCTGTTGAACAAGGCCGCCGAAGCCAAAGACAGATTCAGCAAACGCGGGCAACTGTTGCCCCGCGAACGCCTGAACCTGCTGCTCGACCCCGGCGCGCCGTTCCTCGAACTGGCCAGCCTCGCCGGCTACAAGTTGCATGACGACAAGGACGGCAGTTCGGCCGGTGGCGGGCTGATTGCCGGCATCGGTTATGTCTGTGGCGTCCGCGCGATGGTGGTCGCCAACAACAGCGCAATCAAGGGCGGCACGATCTCGCCGAGCGGCCTGAAAAAATCCCTGCGCCTGCAACAGATCGCTCGGGAAAACAAACTGCCGATGATCACCCTCGCCGAAAGCGGCGGTGCCAATCTCAACTACGCGGCGGAGATTTTTGTCGAAGGTGCGCGCAGTTTCGCCAATCAGGCGCGCATGTCAGCGATGGGTTTGCCGCAGATCACCGTGGTGCACGGCTCGGCCACCGCAGGCGGCGCCTATCAACCGGGGTTGTCCGATTACGTGGTGGTGGTGCGCGGCAAGGCCAAGCTGTTTCTCGCCGGCCCGCCATTGCTCAAAGCGGCGACCGGCGAAGTGGCCAGCGATGAAGAACTCGGTGGCGCCGAAATGCACGCGCAGGTCGCCGGCACCGCTGAATATCTGGCCGAGAACGATGCCGACGGCATACGCCAGGTCCGCGACATCATGCGCATGCTGCCCTGGAACGAGCAATTGCCCTGGCTGCCGCAGCCGCAATTCAAAGAGCCGCTTTACCCCGTCGACGAACTGCTCGGGCTGATCCCGGACGATGCAAAAAAGCCCTACGACGTGCGCGAAATCATCGCGCGGATTGCCGATGAATCGGACTTTCTCGAGTTCAAAGGCGAGTTCGATCAGCAAACCCTTTGCGGCCAGTTGAAAATCCAGGGCCGCGCCTGCGGCTTCATCGGCAACAACGGCCCGATCACCCCGCAAGGTGCGAGCAAGGCGGCGCAGTTCATCCAGTTGTGCGACCAGAGCCAGACGCCGCTACTGTTTTTCCACAACACCACGGGTTTCATGGTCGGCACCGAATCGGAACAGCAAGGGGTGATCAAGCACGGCTCGAAACTGATTCAAGCGGTGGCCAACGCACGGGTGCCTAAACTGACCATTGTCGTCGGCGGTTCCTACGGCGCCGGCAACTACGCCATGTGCGGGCGCGGGCTCGATCCGCGCTTCATCTTCGCCTGGCCCAACAGCCGCACGGCAGTGATGGGCGGCGCACAGGCCGGCAAGGTCTTGCGCATCGTTACCGAAGCCAAACAGCTCAAGGACGGCATCGAGCCCGATCCGAAAATGCTCGACATGCTCGAACAGATGACCGCGCAGAAACTCGACAGCCAATCCACCGCCCTGTATGGCAGCGCCAACCTGTGGGACGACGGCCTGATCGATCCGCGCGACACCCGCACCCTGCTCGGTTACTTGCTGGATATCTGCCACGAAGCCGACATGCGCACGCTGCAACCCAACAGCTTCGGCGTCAGCCGCTTCTGACCGCCACGGATCTTACGGAGAACAACAACAATGATCTTCACCCCGGAACACGAAGCCCTGCGCCGCACCGTCCGCCAGTTCGTCACGAACGAGATCAACCCGCACGTCGAAGAATGGGAAAAGGCCGGGCGCTTTCCCATCCACGAAATTTTCCGCAAGGCCGGTGAGCTGGGCCTGCTGGGCATTTCCAAGCCGGAAAAATTCGGCGGCATGGGCCTCGATTACAGCTATTCGATCGTCGCCGCTGAAGAGTTCGGCACCATTCATTGCGGCGGGATTCCGATGTCGATTGGCGTGCAGACCGACATGTGCACACCCGCCCTCGCCCGCTTCGGCTCCGACGAACTGCGCGAAGAATTCCTGCGCCCGGCGATCACGGGCGAACAGGTCGGCTGCATCGGCGTTTCCGAAGTCGGCGCCGGCTCCGATGTCGCCGGACTGAAAACCACGGCACGCAAGGACGGCGATGACTACGTGATCAACGGCAGCAAAATGTGGATCACCAACTCGCCGAGCGCCGATTTCATCTGCCTGCTCGCCAACACTTCCGACGACAAGCCGCACATCAACAAGTCGCTGATCATGGTGCCGATGAACACCCCGGGAATCAGCCTCAGCTCGCACCTTGACAAGCTCGGCATGCGCAGCTCGGAAACCGCGCAGGTGTTCTTCGACAACGTGCGCGTGCCCCAGCGCAACCGCATCGGCCATGAAGGCGCGGGGTTCATGATGCAGATGCTGCAGTTTCAGGAAGAACGTCTGTTCGGCGCGGCAAACATGATCAAGGGCCTGGAATATTGCATCGACAGCACCATCGAGTACTGCAAGGAGCGCAAGACCTTCGGCAACGCGCTGATCGACAACCAGGTGATCCACTTCCGCCTCGCCGAATTGCAGACCGAAATCGAATGCCTGCGCGCGCTGGTCTATCAGGCCACCGAGCAGTACATCAAAGGCCAGGACGTCACGCGCCTGGCGTCGATGGCCAAGCTCAAGGCCGGGCGTCTCGGCCGGGAAGTCAGCGACAGCTGCCTGCAATATTGGGGCGGCATGGGCTTCATGTGGGACAACCCGGTGGCCCGTGCTTATCGCGATGTGCGTCTGGTATCGATTGGCGGCGGCGCCGACGAAATCATGCTGGGGATCATCTGCAAACTGATGGGCATTCTGCCGGGGAAAAAGAAATGAGCCGCCTGCCCGATTGCCAGACGCTGTTGCTGGAACTGCATGGCGGCGTGCTGCACATCACCCTCAACCGCCCGGACAGCCGCAACGCGATGAGCCTGCAAATGGTCGCCGAACTGCGCGCGCTGCTGACGGCGGTGCACGATGACCGCACAGTGCGGGCCTTGGTGCTCAGCGGTGCCGGCGGGCATTTTTGCGCCGGCGGCGACATCAAGGACATGGCCAATGCCCGGGCTCAGGGCGCGGACGCTTACCGCGAGTTGAACCGGGCGTTTGGCGCGCTGCTGGAACAAGCCCAACATGCGCCGCAAGTGCTGATCACGGTGCTGCAAGGCGCCGTGCTCGGCGGCGGCTTCGGCCTGGCTTGCGTCAGCGATATTGCGATTAGCGATCACAAGGCGCAGTTCGGCTTGCCGGAAACCAGCCTTGGCCTGATCCCGGCGCAAATCGCACCGTTTGTGGTGCAACGGCTCGGCCTGACCGAAACCCGGCGACTGGCGCTGACGGCGGCGCGTTTCGATGGCGCCGAGGCGCAGCGATTGGGGCTGGTGCATTTCGTTGAACAGGATGCGCAAGCGTTGGCCGAGCGACTGGATGAGGTCTTGCAACAGGTGCTGCGCTGCGCACCCGAAGCGAATGCGATGACGAAAAAATTGTTGCTGGCGAGTGCCGGACAGCCATCGAGTGACTTGCTTGATGAGGCGGCGCAGTGGTTCAGCGCGGCGGTGACTGGAGACGAGGGAATCGAGGGGACCATGGCATTCATGCAGAAACGCAAACCGGGGTGGGCCTGAAAAAGCATCGCGGGCAAGCCCGCTCCCACACGGATTTTCATTCGCTCAAAAAACCTGTGGGAGCTGGCTTGCCAGCGATGAGGCCATCACAGTCAACGCCAAAAAACTCAGGAACCCCACCATGCCCACCCTCCACAAAATCCTGATCGCCAACCGCGGTGAAATCGCCTGCCGCATCCAGCGCACGGCGCAGGCGCTGGGTTATCGCACCGTCGCGGTTTTCAGCGACGCCGACGCCGATGCGCTACACGTGCAAATGGCCGACCAAGCCGTACATATCGGCCCGGCGCCGGTGCAGCAGTCCTACCTCAACATTGCGGCGATACTCGACGCCGCCCGCCGCAGCGGCGCCGATGCAATTCACCCCGGCTACGGCTTCCTCTCGGAAAACGCCGATTTCGCCCGCGCCTGCGCCGAAGCCGGGCTGATTTTCATCGGCCCCAGCGCCGAAGCGATCGAACTGATGGGCAGCAAACGCCTGTCGAAAATCGCCATGCTCGACGCGGGCGTGCCGTGCATTGCCGGCTATCAAGGCGCAGCGCAGGACGACGCGACGCTGCTGGCCGAAGCCGAGCGCATCGGTTATCCGCTGATGATCAAGGCCAGCGCCGGCGGCGGCGGACGCGGCATGCGCCTGGTGCACGAGGCCAGCGAACTGCCGGCGCAACTGCGCACCGCGCGGTCCGAAGCAATGAACGGTTTCGGCAGCGACGAGTTGATTCTCGAACAGGCATTGATCGAACCGCGCCACGTCGAAGTGCAGCTATTCGGCGACCAGCACGGCCATCTGGTCTACCTAGGCGAACGCGATTGCTCGATCCAGCGCCGCCATCAGAAAGTCATCGAAGAAGCGCCGTGCCCGGTGATGACCGCCGAGCTGCGCCAGGCCATGGGCGAAGCGGCGCTCAAGGCCGGGCGCGCGGTGGATTATGTCGGCGCCGGCACCGTGGAGTTCCTCCTCGACGCACGCGGGCAGTTCTACTTTCTGGAGATGAACACCCGTCTGCAGGTCGAACATCCAGTGACGGAATTGATCACCGGCCTCGATCTGGTCGCGTGGCAACTGCTGGTTGCCGAGGGCCAGCCGCTGCCGCTGACGCAGGAACAGGTCCGCCTCGACGGTCACGCCATGGAAGTGCGCCTCTACGCTGAGGATCCCGCTGCGGATTTTCTCCCGCAAACCGGCCGAATTGCCGCATGGCAACCGGCTTCGGATCACGGGGCGCGGATCGATCACGGTCTGCTTGAAGGCCAGTCGGTGAGCCCGTTCTACGACCCGCTGCTGGGCAAACTGATCGCCCACGGCGCAACCCGCGAAGAGGCGCGACGCAAATTGTTGCGTGCGGTGCAGGACACCGTGCTGCTTGGCGTGCAAAGCAACCAACGCTTGCTCGAAGGCCTGCTGCAACATCCGCAGTTCATCAGCGGCGACTTCAGCACCGCTTTCATCCAGCAACATTTTTCCAGCCATGCCTGCCTCAGCCCTTACGTACCGACGACGGCGCAACTGGCGATTGCCGTGGCGTTGTTCTATCAGGCCAGCGCCCTGCCCCATCGCGCCCCATTGAATGGCTGGCGCAACAACGCCAGCGTGCCGTTGCACTATCGACTCGGCAGTGACGAACAGGACTGGGCGCTATCAGTGCTGGCGCGCAAACCCGGCGAGTTGGTCGTGCAGGCTGGCGAAAGCACTGTGGCGGTGAAAATCATTGAGCACGCCGCGCAATCGATCACCGTCGAAGTCGACGGTCTGCGCCAGCGCCACGCCTATCGTCTGCACGATCGGCAGCTGTGGCTGTTCACCCATCCGGGCAGCCTGCGCCTGGAGGATCGAACTCATGCGCCGATCGACAGTCAGACCAGCGTCGCCTCCGGCACCCTGAAAGCCCCGATGGACGGTGCCATTGTCGATGTGCTGGTCAGCGAAGGCAGTACGGTCAGCAAGGGTCAATTGCTGGTGGTACTGGAGGCAATGAAAATGGAGCATCCGTTGAAGGCCGGCATCGATGGCGTGCTCAAACGGGTGCAAGTGAAGGTCGGCGATCAGGTAAAAAATCGTCAGGTTCTGTTGCAGGTCGAGTAGTCGCCCGGGCACAAGCGCGGGGTTTGACTACGCTCTGATAAATCAGAACGCGGAAATCAGGAACCCTGCGATGCCCCATTGGCTGGTCATAGATCTGGAAGCCACCACAGACGAGGGTGGCTGGCCGGTCACGGAAATGGAAATTATCGAGATCGGTGCGACCCTGGTCGACCGCGCCGGGCGCGAGCAGGATCACTTCCAGCGCTTCGTCAAACCGACCCGCCGGCCATTGCTGACGCCGTTCTGTCGGGAGCTGACACACATCACCCAGGCCAACATCGATTCGGCGCAACCGCTGAGCGAGGTCTGGCCGGCCTTTGAGCGTTGGCTGGCGCAGCATCAGGCCCGCCTTGAAGGCTGGGCCAGTTGGGGCGGTTACGATCGCCAGCAATTGCTCCAGGAGTGGCAGCGCCTGCACATCGACAGCGGCCTGAGCAAAGTCCCGCACATGAACCTCAAACAGCGCTTCGCCAAGGCTCGGCGCCTGGAACGACCGCTGGGGCTCAACGGCGCGTTGCAACTGGCGGGCATGCAGTTCAACGGCCAACAACATCGCGCGCTGGAAGATGCCCGCAATACTGCACGGTTATTGCCGCTGGTCCTGCCGCTTTAGACGCGTGACGGCGCGAAAAGCCTTGTGCATACTGGCCGCCCCCTTTTAAGCCCTTTTCGAGGAATCCGCCCATGTTTAAAGTCAACGAGTACTTCGACGGCACCGTCAAGTCGATCGCCTTTGGCACCGCTGAAGGTCCGGCGACCATTGGCGTCATGGCCCCGGGCGAATACGAATTCGGCACCAGCCAGCGCGAGATCATGCACGTGGTGTCCGGCGCGCTGAACGTGAAACTGCCAGACAGCAGCGACTGGGAAAACTTCGCCGCCGGCAGCCAGTTCAACGTTCCGGCCAACAGCAAGTTCCAGCTGAAAGTCGAAGTGGATACCGCTTACCTGTGCGAATACCGCGGCTGATCCCGCCGGCTTCACAGCGCAAAAAAATGCCCGCGTCCAAAAGACCCGGGCATTTTTCGTTTCAGCGGCAGCCTATTCGAGAATCTCCACCGGCATGCCGACTTCCAGGCGACCGTTACCGTCGTTGACCAGATTCTGTCCGAACATCGCGCCATCGGCGGTTGAGCGATGTTTCTGTAACGTCGCGAACGGCTCGCGATCGGCGCTGCGCTCACCGGTTTGCGGGTCGACAGTGGTCATGATGCAACGCGCGCACGGCTTGACCACGCGGAATTCGATATCGCCGATGCGAATGCGTTTCCATTGGTCCTCGGCGTAAGGCGCGCTGCCTTCGATGACCAGATTCGGACGGAAGCGCAGCATCTCCAGCTCTTGCCCTACCGTTTCCGAGAGCGCCAGCCGCGAAGCTTCGCCGATCAGCAGCAATGGATAACCGTCGGCGAACGCCACTTGATCGTCGTCCTTGCCGAAACCCGACTGCGTGGTGCGTGCCCGCTCCAGCGGCATCTGCACCAGACGTGTCGGCTTGCCGAGGAAGTCGCTGACAAACCGCGCGGCTTGATCACCGGCGTCCGGCACCCGCAGGGTGTCACGCCAGATCGTCACACCGCGCAGCTCGGCGTCGGCAGCGGGCAGCGCGACTTCGATAGATCCCTGCTCGGGAGCGCTGAGGGTCAGACCGCCGCTGGCATTCCACAAAGCAGACAACTGACTCATCTTCGCTTCGGCGCGCTGGGTCAGAAAGCGCCCGCTGGCCTCGTCCACCAGCATCCAGCGTCGGTCGCCCGCCAGCCCGAGCTTGTCCAGCTCGATGCTTTGCAGGATTTCGCCTTTGCCGGATTTCAACGGGTAACGATAAAGCGCGCTCAGACGCAGCATGGCCAGCTTCCTTGGAGGAAAAACGCCACCCTATACGAGCTTCAATACCGAATCAAAGCCGTCATTAATGTAAATACACTTCTGTGGGAGCGAGCCTGCTCGCGAAGAGGCCGGCACATTCACCATCAATGTGTCCGACCCTGCGCTTTCGCGAGCAGGCTCGCACAGGAAGCAAGATGTGCGTGTTTCAGGCCGGCACGGCGTCGAGCATCAGACGCTGGCGTACCACGTCGACCAGTTTGTCCGGCTGGAATTTGGAGAGGAAGTTGTCGCAACCGACCTTCTTCACCATCGAGTCGTTGAAACTGCCGGACAGCGAGGTGTGCAGTACGACGTACAGGCCACGCAGGCGAGGGTCGTTGCGGATCTCCGTGGTCAGGCGATAGCCGTCCATTTCCGGCATTTCCGCATCGGTGAAGATCATCAGCAGTTTGTCGGTCATGTGCACGCCGGTATCGGCCCAGGCCTTGAGCATGTTCAAGGCTTTCAGACCGTCGCTGGCAATGTGCATCTTCACCCCGAGCTGGCCGAGGGTATCGCGCAATTGCGATAGCGCTACGTTGGAGTCGTCCACCAGCAACACTTCGCGGCCACGGGCGCGCTCCAGTACCGGGTCGTCGAGTTTCTCGCGCGAGACCTTGGCGTTGTACGGGACGATTTCAGCGAGGACTTTCTCGACGTCGATGATCTCCACCAGTTGATCGTCGACCTTGCTGATCGCGGTCAGATAATGCTGGCGGCCAGCACTGGTCGGCGGCGGCAGAATGGCTTCCCAGTTCATGTTGACGATGCGGTCGACACCGCCAACGAGGAAGGCCTGCACCGAACGGTTGTATTCGGTGACGATGATCGTGCTGTTCGGGCCCGGCACCAGTGGGCGCATGCCGATTGCCTGGGACAGGTCGATCACCGGCAGGGTCTGCCCGCGCAGATTGACTACGCCGCAGACGAAAGGATGACGCTGCGGCATCAGGGTCAGCTTGGGCAGTTGCAGCACTTCCTGAACCTTGAACACGTTGATCGCGAACAGCTGGCGTCCGGCCAGGCGAAACATGAGGATTTCCAGGCGATTCTCACCCACCAGTTGCGTGCGTTGGTCTACCGTGTCGAGAATGCCGGCCATCAATGACTCCTGGGCTTGTTCTGATGAATTCACTAGGGGGTTTATCGGCTGCATTCAGCTAATCTTGATTGCTGTAAAGCGCGTCGCTAAAAATGCCATAAACGGCCATTGATGTCACACTGACATCATGCTTTACTGGCAATCGTGATTTCATCTGCTAGATTCATTGCGGCGCGACCTCGGTTTGCACGTTAGGTTCCCGCGCCTAAGGGATTCCCCTAGGATCAATCAGGCCCAACCTGATATTCGCCATTTCCAATAGCCATTACTGTGACGCCATTCTCATTGCATGAACGGAGTCAGGCTATTGTGTGCGATCGCAATTCAGTGGCAACCCACCCTCTGGAACCCCTCGGTCCGTGCACCTGCACCGCCGGGCGCGATCTGCCGACGATTCACGATCGTCGCCACACACGGCCATCCGTCAACCAACACGACGTGGTGGAGATGAACATGCCAATCGACCGTAAAGACTGGGCGCAACGCTTCCCCGAATTTCTGGTCGAGGCCGAAACGCTTCTCGCCAAGTCCGAAGAATGCCTGAGCCATCTGCAACTGATCAGCAATGACAAGGATGCCATCGACTGCATGCTCGGCACTCTGCTGAAGCTGGCCGGCCGCGCCGAAGCCTTGGCACTGGAAGCAATCTCCGAGTTTTCCCTGCACATCTACAGTCTGCTGAATCTGACCCAGGATCGCGTCGATCTGCACGAACAGGCCCTCGATGCCTTGCGAGACTGTTTCACCCTGATGGCATGGCAGCTTGAGCTGGTCGATCATAAAACCGGACAACTGAGCCTTGATGGCAGCGAGCAGACAGCCCTGCTTGAGGCCTTCGCGGCACAAATGGGCCAGGACACGTTCGAACCGAAGATGATGAGCAAACGTTTGCTCTCTGCGCCCTTTACCGCGCATCAGGCTTAAGCCTGCAATCCGCGATATTGTCGTAAATGAATGCTTCGTACCTGAAAGCGACAATCCGGGGCAAATAATCTGCCCGACCAACGGCTGATTTCCAGATGCCGCCATCAGGGTTTTCCCTGTGTGTTCCCCGAGACACTTCCAGGCAAAATCGAAGTCGTCCAACTACAAGAATTCCAACTTTTTCCAATATGGAACTTGCGTCCACGATCCGGTATTTCCTGACTGAATGGACATATATAGCGACCGCGACCAACGGTATGTTAAGTGGTATTATGCCGCCGGTTAATTACCTGCCGTTTAATGGCACAGTGACTCCAGCGTTTCATCAGCAATGTTATTGCCGGTCAATGATTGCTTAACGAATGCGGTATGAATCAATAACATAATTGACAGTATTTCCACACAGAGATCCGCCAGTCACCGGTCGGTCTGCCCGCAGCGAACATCCATTGGCTCCATCCGTTATGTACGCCAGTCTCAAGTCACTCATTACATGGCCACCTTCTCGGGAAAACGCCCGGCGCTTCACACTTGTTCTGTGTGTTCTGGCGACCTTGGGCAGTCTGCTGGCGTATGTTGTTTCCGCACGCCTTCCCTTGGGATTGCTGGCACTCGACGTTGCCGCCACCGCGTGCGTCTGGGTGCAATATCGCTTGTCGCGCAAATCGATCAAGTTTCAGCCACAAGAGCTGGCTGATCGACTGCTGCAAGTCCAGGAAAACGAGCGCCATCGCCTCAGCCGTGAATTGCACGACGATATCGGCCAGTTGCTCACCGCCGCCAAGCTGCAAAGTGACTGGCTCAAACGCCGCCTGCCGGAAGATCTGCAGGAACAATGCAAAGTCCTCTGCGACACGCTGGATGAAACCCTGACCAAGGTGCGTGACGTCTCGGCGATTCTCAATCCACGTCAATTGACCAGCCTGGGACTCGAAGCCAGCCTGCGTGCGCATTTGCTCAAGACACTGGCCAACACGCCGGTCAACTGGAGTCTCGATTGCCAGCAGCGGCTCAACGGCATCCCCGAGGAAATGGCCGTCGCCGCGTTTCGCATTGCCCAGGAAGCCGTGACCAACATCCTCCGGCACGCACAGGCAAAAAACCTGTTGATTCGGGTACAGCGATTGCCGCAAGGTCTGACGCTGTTGATCAGTGATGACGGCCTGGGTTTTGCCCCGGCGGCCGATCCGGCCAGAGAAGGTCAACGCGGCATGGCCGGAATGGCCGAGCGCATCGAACAGTTGGGCGGCACATTGAGCGTTATTAGCGAGCCGGGCAAAGGCACTCGAATCGAAGCACTTTTCCCGTGGGCGCCTCGGGCACTCGAACGGGCCAGTACGAATAAGGTTATGCGTTGACTTGTAACTTACTTCTAGTGGATGACCACTCGCTGATCAGAGCCGGCGTGCGTGCTCTGGTTCTGGATATTCCCGGTTACGCGGTAATCGGCGAAGCCAGTGATGGTTCGCAATTGCTCGAAATGGTCGAGCAACTGAGCCCCGACATCGTATTGCTGGACATCTCGATGAGGGAAACCGGTGGCCTGGAAGCGCTGCAACGCCTCAAGCGTGTGCGGCCGCAGAGCAAAGTGCTGATTCTGTCGATGCACACCGATCCGGCGCTGATCATGCAGGCGCTGGAGTCCGGTGCCCATGGCTACCTGCTCAAGGACACCACGGCCACCGAGCTCGAGCACGCGCTGGAAGCCCTGCGCAACAACGAACGCTACCTCAGCCCGGCCATCGCTCATACGGTGATCAATCAGGCACTGACCCGCAACCAGAAAAGCCAGCCGGACATCGCCGATTCGCACAATCTGACCGCGCGCCAGCTGGAAATCCTTCGGCTGATCGTGCGCGGTAAATCGACCCGGGAAATTGCCAACGGCCTGGGCTTAAGCGTCAAGACCGTGGAAACCCACCGCGCACAGATCATGAAGCGCCTGCAAATCTACGACGTGGCGGGCCTGGTGCTGTTCGCTGTGCGTGAACAGATCATCAGCCTTGATGACTGATTGACGGTTGTTGGCCCAATAACGGCGAGTCCTTCGGCAGATGCACCTGCAACGCTGCAGGTTTCGCAACAAATCGCAGACTGTCGCCTTCCAGCGGCTCGCCATCGAGATTGATGCTCAGCCCTTCGGCGACCTTGATCTCGACCCACGGCAAACGTGCCCGCACAAACATGTTGTCGAGGCCGAAGCCCTCGCTCAGCAGATTCTTCAACGTGCCGACCAGCTCCTGCGGTGCCGGCAGAATGCTGATGTCCAGCAAACCATCGTCGACTCGCGCCTCGGGGCACAGCACATGGCCGCCACCCGCCTGCCGTCCGTTGCCGATTCCCAGTGCGAGCAGTTCACCCTGCCAATGAAAGTCCGGCCCCTGCAACTCGCCATAAGCGGCATGCAGCTCGCTGAACCGGGTCAGGCCGGTAAACAGATAAGCGGCACCGCCCAAGACTTTTTTCAAGTCTTCCGAGGTATTGGCGGTCACCTGGCTGCCGAATCCGCCGGTCGCCATGTTCAGGAAAATCTGCCCGCCCACCTCGCCCAGGTCGATATCCGAGGGCTGAACGTCCAGTAGCTCAAGGGCTTCGGCCGGCTCCAGGGAAATACCGGCGGCACGGGAAAAATCGTTGGCGGTGCCCAGCGGCAGGAGGATTAGACTGGCTTTCTGCGGATGCTGCGCCAGCGCTTCGGCAATATCGCGCAAGGTGCCATCACCGCCACCGGCGATGATTTTGCTGTAGCCGGCCGCCAACGCTTCCTCGACCAGACGCTGGGCGTCGCCAGCCTCCCACGTCACTCGCACAGCCAGTTCCCAGCCTTGCTCACGCTTGGCTTCGACGGCAGCGCGGACATCTTCGTTGAGTGCCTGTTTGCCATGCAAGATCAGCAGTGCCCGGCGTTCACTCATAACGTCACTCCAAGAATTGAAATCGATTGAAACATCTTGACCACTGCGCGCGTTAAAAAAGCCGCAGGGATGGCAATTAATTGCTTTTCAAACGGCCAGCGTCCTACACAGCGGTATTTTTTCGTACGGAACAAGAGGAATCGGCTTAATTGACCCCGTCCGATCATTGGGTCACCGTGTGCCGGCAGCACCAACTTTCAACTCAATAACACAAGGATGTGCCGGTAATGAACGGATACCCCGCGATTCATTTCCATGAATCGAGCAATGGAATAATCAGCAAGCGTGCAGTTGCTACGACCAGCGAGTACTTCCATGCGCAACCATGAAACCAAGGCACCGGTGAGTCCGGTCGCCGCTCTCGCCGAAAGTCGTGCCAGCAAGAAACCAGACTTCTGTAACAGCGCCAAGACCCCTGGAGAGTTTGATATGGAACCCCGAGTCAGCGAGCTGGAGACTCACTTCAAATACATGCGCCGCGACATGGACGAAGTGCTCAATGATGTGCGGACGATCAAACACCGTCTGGCGTATTCGGCGGGTGCCACCGCTGTCATCCTTGGACTGCTGGGATGGGTGGCCAACAGCCGATTCGACCAGTTGGTGACGTTGATCAGCAACTGACCGAATCATTCGTTGCACGCGCCGTGCTTACTCGCCGACGCGTGCATGGGCAAGACCGGCTACCCCAGCAGGTCACTGAGGGGAATGAAGCTCACTGCGTCACCCTCGCTCAGCGTGCGGCCCTCTCGGACTTCCACCAACCCGTCGGCCCACGCGGCGCTACGCAGCACACCCGAACTCTGGTTGCGGTAAATGATCGCCCGCCCCTGTTCCAAGCGCCCGCGCAGATATTCACGACGGTTGCCGGCCACCGACCAGACAAAACCTGCTGGCACTGCAAACTTGAGCGGTTCGACGGCTTGCACACCCAGGCGACGCAAAAGATAAGGCCGCGTCAGCAGGGCGAACGTCACCAGCGTCGAGGCGGGATTGCCGGGCAGGCCAATCACCGGCACGTTGCGAAAATGGCCGAAGGTCAACGGCTTCCCGGGCTTGATCGCCAGTTTCCACAGGTCCAGCTCGCCTTCTTCACGCAGGGCAATGCCGAGGAAATCCGCTTCACCGACCGAGACCCCGCCGGTAGAGAGGACCAGATCGACATTTTGCAGCTCACCCAGCCGCGCCCGCGTGGTGGGTAGATCGTCCGGAAGAATTCCGCCATCGATGACTTCGCAGCCCAGACGCTGCAGCCAGCTGCACAGAAGTACGCGATTGCTGTTGTAGATCTGGCCCGGACCCAATGCCTGACCGGGTTCAACCAGCTCGTCGCCGGTGGACAGAACCGCCACCCGCGGCTTGCGCACGACGTTAACCCCGGCACAGCCAAGCGAAGCAGCCAGGCCTTGCTCAATCGGTCCGAGCCGGGTTCCAGCTTGCAGCACCAATTCGCCGACCGTGGTTTCCTGCCCTTGCGGACGAATGTTCTGCCCGGCTTTCAAAGGTTCAAGAAAGCGCACTCGGCCGTCGGCCTGAACTTCGGCGTTTTCCTGCATCTCGACACAGTCGGCGCCCGGCGGCAGCGGTGCCCCGGTGAAGATGCGTGCGCAGGTGCCTGGTTCCAAAGGTTGTGGAGATCGCCCGGCGAAGACCTTTTGACTGACCGGCAGCGGCTCGCCTTGCCAATCCGCCAGGTTCAAGGCGTAGCCGTCCATGGCGCTGTTCGGCCACGGCGGCAGATCCAGCGTCGAGATCAGATCTTCCGCCAGCACCCGCCCTTCGACTTGCGCCAGCGGCAAGTGCTCGCGCTCGACAATGCGCGACGCATCGGCCATGGCCAGCAAACGCTCGAGCGCCGTTTCGACAGGCAGCAAACTGCCGGTCTTGCCTGGCTTACCCACGGGATTCACAAGGCGCCGCCTGCTTCAGATGGGTGACGAAGTTGCAGGGACGATGACGGGCGTCCAGTTGCTCAGCAAGAATGCCATCCCAACCGGTGCGCACCGCATTGGTCGAACCCGGCAGGCAGCACACCAGCGTGCCGTTGGCCAGACCAGCCAAGGCCCGGGACTGCACGGTCGAAGTGCCGATATCGGCTACGGAGATCTGGCGGAACAGTTCGCCAAAACCGTCGACCTGCTTGTCGAGCAGGCATGCCACCGCTTCCGGCGTGCTGTCACGCCCGGTGAAGCCGGTGCCGCCGGTGATCAACACAACCTGAACCACATCGTCGGCAATCCAGTTGGCGACTTGCGCGCGAATTTTGTAGAGATCATCTTTAAGCAAAACCCGCTCGGCCAGCGCGTGACCGGCCGCGATCAAGCGATCAACGAAGACCTGGCCGGAGGTATCGGTTTCCAGGGTTCGGGTGTCGCTGACAGTCAGCACCGCAATATTGAGCGGCACGAAAGGTACATCAGCCTTGGCTTTCATAGGCTCTTCCAGTTGTAGGGAAAACAGCCCGGTGTTATATCACAGCGGCTCATTTTTCCGCCGCCCCTCTGGAGAGTCGTCATGCCCTCGAACAACCCGTTGCCACCCTGCTCCGTCCTGCTTCTGGCCGGTGGACGCGGTCAACGCATGGGCGGTCAGGACAAGGGCCTCATCGAGTGGCTGGGCGAGCCGTTGATCGCGCATCTGCAGCGCAAGGTACGGCCGTTGACCGACGATCTGATCATCTCCTGCAACCGCAATCGCGAGCGTTATGCCGGGTTTGCCGATCAGTTGGTGATGGATGATGAAGGCGATTTCCCCGGGCCGTTGGCCGGGATTCGGGCAGGGCTGAAGGCTGCACGGCACTCGCATTTGCTGGTGTTGCCCTGCGATGTGCCGCGAATCGACGAGGCGCTGCTGAAGGACATGCTGGTGACTGCCGATCAGCAACATGAAAAACCTTTAATGCTGCGCCATGGCGAACATTGGGAACCGCTGCTGTGCGTGATTCCGGTGGCGCTGTTGCCAGAGTTCGAAGCGGCATGGAATGCTGGCGAACGCAGCCCGGGGCGGGTAATGCGCAGCCTCGGTTCCGTTGCATTGCAATGCCCTGACAACGATCCGCGACTGGCCAACCTCAACACCCCCGAATTGTTACATCTGCACAACACTGTGTCAGACTGACACTATCCAAGGAACTCTCACGCCTTGTTTACGTCTCAAGCTCAGTAACCAGAAGATTTCCCATTCGGAGACACACTCATGACTCAACGGACCCTCGCCACTTTCATGCTCGCACTGGGCCTGGCAACCCTCGCAGGTTGCTCCTCGCCAACAGTGATCACCTTGAATGACGGTCGCGAAATCCAGGCCGTCGACACCCCGAAATACGATGATGATTCGGGCTTCTACGAGTTCCAGCAGCTGGACGGCAAAGAGACCCGCATCAACAAGGATCAGGTTCGTACCGTTAAAGAGCTGTAAGGCTCCGCGTCGTTACCGGATACAGAAAAGCCCGCATTGTCATGCGGGCTTTTTCATGGGCGCTCGGAAAGCAGTTTCAGCATTACCACTGCAAGGTGATTTGACTCTCGAACTCCCGCAATTCCCCGGTCACCGGGTCAATGAAGCGCAGGCCCTGCGCAAGCAGCTTCAACGGGTTGGCGTAGTCGTCCTCGACATCTTTCAACACAGTCGGATAAAACGGATCGTTGCAAATACTCGCTCCCAGCGCCGTCATGTGCACCCGCAGCTGATGCTTTTTGCCGGTCACGGGATACAGGCCATAGCGCCACAGATCACCATTTTTCTCACGCACTTTGACCGCCGTTTCGGTATTGCTGGCGCCAGGCCCTTCCTGCATGCGGAAAAACGGCTCGCCATCGACCAGGCGGCTCTTGTGCACCAAAGGGAAATCCAGCTCGGGCAGCGCCGGGGCGATCGCTTCGTAGCGCTTGTCGATCTGCCGGGTCGGGAACAATGACTGATAGGCCGAGCGGGTCTGCGGATTGGCCGAGAAGATCACCAGCCCTGCGGTGTGCCGGTCAATGCGGTGCAGCGGCACCAGATGCGGATTGTCCAGCCGACGGATCAGCCGCCGCAGCAGGGTTTGTTCGACATATTCTCCGGCCGGGGTGACTGGCAGAAAGTGAGGTTTGTCGGCCACCACCAAGTGTTCATCGGCATAGAGAATCGACTCGAGAACCGGGATCGGCTTTTCGTCCGGCACCTCACGAAAGTAATGAATGCGCAGCCCTTCCCTGTACGGCAAGTCCAGCGCAATTGGCTGGCCCTGCGCATCCAGCACCCGTCCGCGAGCAATCCGGTCAAGCCACTGTTCGCGGCCGATGGCACTGAAGTGCTCGCACAGGCAATCGAGTACCGTCAGCCAGGAACCGGGCGGCAGGTACAAGGTGCTGGCCTGATTGTGCGCAGCGGAAAATACGGGACTGGACATACGAAACAGAATTCCTCAATGCAAGCCGGCATTATCCAACAGTGAGGCAAAGCCACCTAGCGCAGTTTCATCAGGCCGGAATCGACTTGAGTGCCGCCGCTTCGGTGAACTCCTTCAGCCAGCGCAACACATCGACCGCTTCCCAACGCCCTGGATCGTACAACGCGTATAACAGTCCCTGATAACCGACCACATCCAGCTGCTTGTGATAACCGGCGCGTTGAAAAAGGGCTTCGATTTCGGCAAAGCAGGTATTGAAATGCAGCTTGTTGAATGGCGTCTTGCCTTCCGTGACCAGCCCGTCCAGGCGCAATTCGAGGACGGCCTCGCGCACCACGCCCACCGACATCCGGTTAACGCTGCTCTTCAACTGTTCGACATTGACCACGGTTCATCCCTCTGACTCGATTGCTGTATGGACATACAGTAACCGAAGAATTCAGCGAGCGCCAACGCAAGGATGTATCGCTGCGACCAGCGGAAGGATCAAGGCAAAATCAACAGCCTAAAAATGCCACTACCTGGTCGCCACTGAACGGCCAATCCAGCTCAGCGCCAGTGTCGACCCGCCGCAGTACCGGGATGCGCAAGCTGTATTTTTCGAACCACGATTCGTCTTCGGTGATGTCCACCAATTCAACCAGCAGACCATGCTCGACGAAGGGCATCAGCTCGGCTTCGGCAACTTCACACAGATGACACCCGAGGGTGCCGAACAGCTGACATTCTGGAGACATGACGGCATTACCGGAAAACAAGTGAGCCCATTCTAGGACGCCACTAAACCCTCGTCGACCCGGCGCCGCCCAAAGGACCCAGCGCTCCCGGCGCAAAATCCTGACGCAAATCATTCAGCGCAAATTGCAAATGCGTCATCCTCGCGGACTTTTTGCCTCTACGCTTCAGAGGCCAACGCCCTGACAGCGGAGTGTCCCGTGTTTGCAAATCTGTTGATCATCCTCGCCTCATCCCTGGTGGTGATTGCCCTGTTCCGGCGCCTGCGACTGCCGCCGGTGCTGGGTTACCTGTGCGTGGGATTACTGGTCGGGCCGAACGCATTCGACTGGGTCAACGAGAGCGAACATCTGCCCGATGTCGCCGAGCTGGGCGTGGTGTTTCTGCTGTTTTCGCTGGGTCTGGAGTTCTCCCTGTCGAAGATGATTGCGCTGCGTCAGGTGGTGTTTCGCCTCGGCAGTCAGCAAGTGCTGATCAGCACAGCGCTGCTCGGCACACTGTTGATGGGCCTGGGCATGCCGCTGATGCCGGCGCTGTTGCTCGGTGCAGGGTTATCGCTGTCATCCACGGCGATCGTGACCAAGGAGCTGGGCAGTCTTGGTGAAGTATTCAGCAGCCACGGCCAGAACGCGGTCGGCGTGTTGCTGTTTCAGGACGTTGTCGCGGTATTGCTGCTGACACTGGTTCCGGTCTTCGCCGGCACCAGCGAGCAGGCCTGGTATTGGGCCTTGCCGCTGACCTTGGGCAAAACCGTGGTGCTGTTCTTCGGCCTGCTGCTCGCCAGTCGCTGGTTATTGCCACGGCTATTTCATGAGGTGGCGGCTTCGCGCTCTGCGGAGCTGTTCGTCCTGCTGGCGCTGGTAATCGTGCTGCTGACTGCCTGGCTCACGCACTTGCTGGGGCTGTCGCCTGCACTCGGCGCTTTCCTCGCCGGCATGTTGCTCGGGGAAAGCCATTACCGGCACCAGATCGAAGCCGACATCCGGCCCTTTCGCGACATTCTGCTCGGCGTGTTCTTCGTCAGCATCGGCATGCTGATCGACCTGCAATTGTTTGTCAGTCACAGCCTGTTGATCATCGGCCTGACGCTGGGCCTGATGCTGATCAAAGGCATCGTGGTCGCGCTGCTGGTGAAGTGGCGCGGCAGTGACAGCGAAACCGCATGGCGCAGCGGCCTGGCCCTGGCCCAGGGTGGCGAATTCTGTTTTGCCTTGATGGCGCAGATGCAGCAAAACAGCCTGTTGCCGGCCGAACCGGGCGCCCTGCTGCTCGCGGCGACCTTCTGTTCGATGCTGCTCACGCCACTGCTGTTGCGTGCGGCGCCGCGCATTGCCGCCGTGCTGCACCGCAAGCCCAATCAGGAGGCGCAGATCGAACAAATCAGCGCGCTCAACGCCGACCTCGACCAGCACGTGGTGATCTGCGGCTACGGTCGCGTCGGCCAGTCCATCGGCCGCTTCATGGGCAATGCCGGGCAAGCCTATGTTGCGCTGGACAACGATCCGGTGCGGGTGCAGGAAGCCGCATCTGCGGAAAGCGACGTGCATTACGGCGACTCGGCGCGTGGCGATCTGCTTACTGCGGTTGGCCTGTTGCGCGCCAGGCTGCTGGTGATTGCCGTGGATCAAAGTGACGTGGCGTTGCGCATTTTGCGTGAAGCCCGCCGCCTCAACCGACAGGTGCCGATTCTGGTACGCACCCGTGACGACAGCCAATCGGCGGAACTCAGAGCCGCCGGCGCCACCGAGGTGGTGCCGGAGCTTCTGGAGTCGAGCCTGATGCTCGCTTCACACGCGCTGATCATGCTCGGCCTGCCCGCGCACAAAGTGCAGGAGAAGGTCGATCAAGTGCGCATCGATCGCTATCGCCTGCTCCACGGTTTCTATCCCGGAGCCAATGATGAGGAAATCTAGTCCTGACTCACCGCGCCGATCTTGTGCAGCGACAGGTCGGCGCCGTAATACTCTTGTTCCTGACTCAGGCGCAGCCCATGCAATGCCTTGATCGCGCCGTAGACGACGAAGCCGCCGACCAGCGCGACCGCGACGCCAAGCGCAGTGCCGATCAACTGGCTGATCAGGCTGACGCCGCCCAGGCCACCCAGCGCAGACTGACCGAAGATGCCGCAGGCAATCCCGCCCCACACGCCACACAAACCATGCAGCGGCCATACGCCCAGCACATCATCAATGCGCCATTTGACTTGCGCAGCGGTAAAGCACCAGACAAACAAGGCTCCGGCGATCGCGCCGGTTACCAGCGCACCGACCGGATGCATCAGGTCGGAGCCGGCGCAAATCGCCACCAGCCCGGCCAACGGGCCGTTGTGCAGAAAGCCCGGGTCATTGCGCCCGACGATCAACGCGGCGACGGTGCCACCGACCATGGCCATCAGCGAGTTGACCGCGACCAGGCCACTGACACCTTGCAGGGTCTGCGCGCTCATCACGTTGAAGCCGAACCAGCCGACAATCAGGATCCACGAGCCCAGTGCGAGAAACGGAATGCTCGACGGCGCGAACGCGACCAGGCGCCCATCGCGATAGCGACCATTGCGCGGGCCGAGCAGCAGAACAGCGGCCAATGCCAGCCAACCGCCCACGGCATGCACCACCACCGAGCCGGCGAAATCATGGAATGCCGCGCCAAACTGCGCCGTCAGCCAACCTTGCAAGCCGAAGTTGCCGTTCCAGATCAGCCCTTCGAAAAACGGATAGATAAACGCCACGATCAGCGCCGTCGCGCACAACTGCGGGACGAAACGCGCGCGCTCGGCAATGCCGCCGGAAATGATCGCCGGGATGGCGGCAGCGAAGGTCAGCAGAAAGAAAAACTTCACCAGTCCATAGCCATGGTCAGCCGTGAGCACCGCTGCCGGTTGCATGAAGGTGACGCCATAGGAGATCCAATAGCCTATAAAGAAATAGGCCAGGGTCGAGACGGCGAAGTCGCTGAGGATTTTCGCCAGCGCGTTGACCTGGTTCTTCTGCCGGACCGTGCCGACCTCCAGAAAGGCGAAACCGGCGTGCATCGCCAGTACCATCACCGCACCGATCAGAATGAACAACGTGTTGGAGCTGTGAACCAGCGTGTCCACAGCGCTTTGCAGATTTTCCATTAGGAGGCAGACCCAAGGCTAAAAGGCACCAAAGCGGTTCATGCGGGCATTTCATGCACCAAATTACGACTCACCAGTCATTCAACGGCAGGGTCGATGAACTGATTTGGCGCATGAATCGATGTCCGAACACGAACCGCCGGCAAATGAATTAGAGTTTTTCTGCTTGGACGCCCGGCAACAGCGCACCTACGCCGAGCGACGCACCACGACACAGCAAAAGTTGTACCAGGCATTTGCACTGAACCTTCGCGCAAGGCTCATACTCGAACGCTTCAAAGCCACCTACGGAGATCCACCCATGGCCAGCATCAAGGCAAAGACTGCTCAAGAAATCCTGATGAACGACTTCCAGACTCTGGTCGCCGACACCGAACGCCTGCTCGAGCACACCAAGACCCTCGCTGGTGATCAGGCCGATGAGCTGCGTGCCCAGATCCACGACAGCCTGCTGCGTGCCCGGGAAACCCTGAAAGTGACTGAAGACACCCTGCGCGAACGCGGTCAGGCGGCGGTCACCGCTACTGAAGACTATGTATCGGCCAACCCATGGCAATCGGTGGGCATCGCTGCCGGCGTCGGCTTTCTGATCGGCCTGCTGGCAACTCGGCGCTGATCATGTCGATCGGTGAATCCGGCCCGACTGCGGGCACCGCCTCCTCCACGCGTCGCCTCGGCGCCGCCGTTCTGGGCCTGCTGCACAGTCATGTCGAGTTGTTCGGCATCGAATTGCAGGAACAGAAATCACGCACCGTCAGCCTGCTGCTGTTCGCGGGCTTGGCACTGGTGTTTGCCCTGCTGTTGCTGGTAGGTCTGTCGACGCTGGTGATGATCATCTTCTGGGACACCTACCGCCTGGCAGCGATCATCGGCCTGTGCGTGTTTTACACGCTGGCGTCGATCTTCTGCGGCCTGCGCCTCAAAGCGGCGATTTTCGATGAGTCCTCACCTTTCCACGGCACGCTCGAAGAGCTGGCCAACGACCGGGAGCGTCTGCTGCCATGAGCCTGCCTGAACTTCCGCACAACAGCTCGCGCCGGGAAATGCGCAAGGCGCTGATCCGCCTGCGCATGGAAATGCACCGTCAGGAAATCCGCCACGAGACCGCGCAAGTGTTGCAACCGTTGCAGCGCATGCGTGGCATGAAGCAGAACGTGCAGGACGGTTTCGGCATCAAGCACGCGCCGTTGTGGGGCGTGGCGGCGGTGACGCTGCTGGGTTTCCTCACCGGCAAAGGCTCGAAACGCAGCAGTGGTGGCGGTTTGACGCGACTGCTGCGTCTGGGCACGACGCTTGGGCCGCTGATCAGACTGGTCATTCACAGCTCGGGCAAACGCTGAAGCGCCCATCTGGCTACATTCTTGCAATAGCGCCGGGATGAATCTCCTTATCGGGAGATTCCATCCCGCGTGCCTATCCGGCAAGCGCGGCCAAACCAAAAACAAGATTAAGGACTTGCCGTGATCGACGGGCAACCGCTCGCCTGTTTTCAGCCTTTCATCGATACCGCCACCGGCCGCATTGCTGGTGTGGAAGCACTCGGTCGCTTGCGCCAGAGCGATGGTCAACTGACCTCGGTCGGGCCATTGTTCGCCGACCCACGGACCCCGGCCACCGCCTTGCGCCGTCTCGATCGGCAGATCCGTGACCACGCCCTCAGCCGCCTGCATGAAGCGCCGGCGGAGTGGTTTCTCAGCCTGAACATGTCGCCACGCTGGATCAGTCGCCTGCGCGCCGATCAAGCGCTGCCAAGCCTCAAGCAATTGGCGCGACACCAGGT
This sequence comes from Pseudomonas sp. GXM4, assembly GCF_008923895.1. NCBI lineage: Bacteria > Pseudomonadati > Pseudomonadota > Gammaproteobacteria > Pseudomonadales > Pseudomonadaceae > Pseudomonas > Pseudomonas sp. GXM4. Next base: position 17,935 of record NZ_WBRZ01000006.1, on the reverse strand, counting down.
TGATCCGCAGCGCATCGTTTTCGAAATCACCGAACTGGGCGGTAACAGCGAACGCCTGGCCCACGTGGTCGGGCGCTACCGTGACGCAGGGGCGAGAATCGCCATTGATGATTTCGGCGCAGGCTATTCGCAGCTGGATCGGGTACTGGCCCTGCAACCGGACATTCTCAAGCTCGACATGCGCCTGTTTCAGGCTGCGGCCCTCGGCGGACCGAGCAGTGACGTGGTCAAAGCACTTGCGCAGATGGCCGAAAAAACCGGCTGCTGGATCATCGCTGAAGGCGTCGAAACCGAAGCGCAGCTGAATTTCGCGCTGGAGTGCGGCTCGCGCTATGTGCAGGGATTTCTCTTCGCCCGAGCACAAGAAGAATTCTTCGCTACCGATGCCTTCGTCGCGCATTTCGCGCAATTGCGGCAACGCTACGTGAAGCAGAAACTCAGCGAGCGCGGACGGCTGATGCAAATGCGTCAGCAGCTCAGCGAGCTGATGGCGATTCTGCAGCAATGGGCGCAGGCCCGCGCCCCGCTCAGTGCATTGCCGCAATTGCAGGCGTTTCCCTGGCTGCTGCGCTTTTATCAGTGCGACCGCCACGGCACGCAACTGACGCCCAACCTGGAATGGCGCCATGACGGCTGGTTTGCCGATGATCGCTATCTGGGGCACAACTGGTCGTGGCGACCGTACTTCTATCATCTGCTGGCCGAAGGCTGGGAAGAACGCCGCCTGACCCTGTCCAACACCTACCGCGACGCCACAAGCAACCAGTATTGCCTGACTGCCGGACAGTTCTTCGATAACGGTGAACGGCTGCTGCTGATCGATATCGATGCGGCGGGTCTGTAGTTCCGCTTGCAGGCGCGGGGCCGAACCGGGAAGCTAGGGCGATCAGTCACCAGACGGAGAGATTCAGCCTTGGATTGGCCAACCCTGCTCAACCGCGAACGCCTCGGCAAGCCGCTGCACAGCCCGCAAGAACTCGGCCGCAGCCCTTTTCACAAAGACCATGACCGCATCATTTTCTCCGGGGCCTTCCGCCGCCTCGGGCGCAAGACCCAAGTGCACCCGGTCACCAGCAACGATCACATTCACACGCGTCTGACTCACTCGCTGGAAGTCAGTTGTGTCGGCCGTTCGCTGGGCATGCGTGTCGGTGAAACCTTGCGCAGCGCGCTGCCAGACTGGTGCGACCCGGCCGACCTCGGCATGGTCGTGCAGTCGGCCTGCCTGGCCCATGACATCGGCAATCCGCCGTTTGGCCATTCCGGCGAAGACGCCATTCGCCACTGGTTTCAACAAGCCGCCGGGCGCGGCTGGCTCGATGGCATGAGCGAAGCCGAGCGTGGTGACTTCCTCAATTTCGAGGGCAATGCTCAAGGCTTTCGCGTGCTGACGCAGCTGGAATATCACCAGTTCGACGGCGGCACACGCCTGACCTACGCGACGCTGGGCACCTATCTGAAGTACCCGTGGACCGCGCGCCACGCCGACTCCCTCGGCTACAAGAAACACAAATTCGGCTGCTACCAAAGCGAACTGCCGCTGCTCGAACAGATCGCTCACAAGCTCGGCCTGCCGCAAATCGAAGACCAGCGCTGGGCACGCCATCCACTGGTCTACCTGATGGAGGCCGCCGATGACATCTGCTATGCGCTGATCGATCTCGAAGACGGTCTGGAAATGGAGCTGCTCGAATATGCCGAAGTCGAGTCGTTGCTGCTCGGGCTGGTGGGCGACGATTTGCCGGAAACCTATCGCCAGCTCGGCCCGCAGGATTCCCGCCGGCGCAAACTGGCGATCCTGCGCGGCAAGGCCATCGAGCACCTGACCAACGCGGCAGCGCGAGCATTTGTCGAACAGCAGGATGCTCTGCTCGCCGGCACACTGCACGGCGATCTGGTCGAACACATGCACGGGCCGGCAAAGCGCTGCGTGTTGAACGCCAAGGACATCGCGCGCAAAAAAATCTTCCAGGACAAGCGCAAGACCCTGCATGAAATCGGCGCGTACACGACGCTGGAGATTCTGCTCAATTCGTTCTGCGGTGCCGCGCTGGAGCAGCACAACGGCCGCACGCCGTCGTTCAAGAGCCGGCGTATTCTCGATTTGCTCGGCAACAATGCGCCGGATCCGCAGGGTTCGTTGCACAGCTCGTTTCTGCGCATGATCGATTTCATCGCCGGCATGACCGACAGTTACGCCAGTGACATGGCACTGGAAATGACCGGGCGTTCAAGCCACTGAGTCTGGTGGGGTCAGCCGGTCACTGATCTGACCGGCTGACCACCATGAGAGTTTTCGCTGAATGCCCCTGTGAACCAGGTGAGATTCAACTACGCTTGACCCATTAACCCGATCAAATAAACACCGCTAATTAAACGCAACTTTAAACATCGACAAATAATTGAATATCAATATTGGCCTTCGGATCATTTCAATCTTCGGCCAATTGATTGCTCGCCCTTCCTTACGCCGAACCTAATTTCAACGTAGTCTCTTTCCTCATTACGCGTAGGATTAATCCGATAACGTAGTCGCGACACTACCAGTCCATGCGAGTGCTCATGCATCTGAGCTAAGGTGCGCGCTTTATTCATGCTTGCATGGGACTCTATTTATGAACTCCGTTTTTATTGTGGACGATCATCCGGTCATCCGCCTCGCCGTGCGAATGCTCCTGGAACATGAAGGCTACAAGGTCGTCGGCGAGACCGATAACGGTGTCGATGCCATGCAGATGGTCCGTGAATGCATGCCCGACCTGGTCATTCTCGATATCAGCATTCCCAAGCTGGACGGCCTCGAAGTACTGGCCCGCTTCAACACCATGGGTTCCAATTTCAAGATTCTGATTCTGACGGCGCAGTGTCCTACGCTGTTCGGTATCCGCTGCATGCAATCCGGTGCATCGGGATATGTCTGCAAGCAGGAAGACTTGAGCGAATTGGTCAGCGCAATTAAAGCGGTACTTTCCGGTTATAACTATTTCCCCAGTCAAGCGCTTAATCCGGTGCGCGCCGACGACACTCGATACGCTGAACTTGAACTGTTCAAATCCGTCAATGACCGCGAACTGATGGTATTGCAGTTATTTGCTCAGGGACGTACCAACAAGGAAATAGCCAAGGGCATGTTTCTGAGCAACAAGACCGTCAGCACTTATAAAAAGCGTCTGATGCAAAAACTCAAAGCCAGATCCCTTGTAGAACTTATCGAGATGGCCAAACGTAACGCACTCGTGTGAGACCCCACATGCCCAGCCGTCTGAAGGACTACCTGATCACCTTGAGCGCCGTTCTGTATCTGAGCGCCAATGCCCTCGCCGCGCCAAGCGCTACACCGGACTATGCGTTGCTCAGCCGCTCGGCCACCGAGGCCGTTCAAACTGTCCTGCAGCCGTCACAACGGCAATGGCTGCAGACTCGCAGCGAACTGAAACTGGGTACCTCCGCACCTGATTACCCGCCATTCGACATGACCGTCAGTGGCCAGGACTACGAGGGACTGACCGCCGATTACGCAGGGATTCTCGGTCAGGCCACCGGTTTGCCGATTCGCGTGCAACGCTTTCCCTCGCGCGAGGCTGCAATTCGCGCCTTGCTCGATGGCCAGATCGACCTGCTTGGCACAGCCAACGGCTACGAAGCAGGCAATGCCAACCTCGCGCTTTCCAGACCCTATGCGGTCGATCAGCCGGTACTGGTAACCCGCGAGGACGAAACCCGCTCGCTGACCGAAGGCCTCGCCGGGCTGCGCCTGAGCATGGTGTATCACTACCTGCCGGTGCCCGAGATCAAAGCGCTGTATCCCAAAGCGCTGATCACCTGCTATCCGTCCTACCAGAACGCAATCAACGCGGTGGCCTTCGACCAGGCCGATGTGTTTCTCGGCGACACCCTCTCCACCCATTACATGATCAACAAGGGCTATCTCAACAATGTCCGTATGGCCAACTTCGGCAAGCAGGAAGCCCATGGCTTCAGCTTCGCCGTGCGGCGCAGCAATCCGCAGCTGCTGGGCATCATCGACACGGTGCTCGCAGCGATCCCGGGCAGTCAGCGCGACGACATCGCCAAGCGCTGGAGCGCCGGCAGCGACCTGCTGCTCACTGACAGAAAACTGCAGCTGACTGATCGTGAGGAAAACTGGCTCAAGCAGCATCCCGTCGTCAGCGTGGTGGTCAATGAAGCTTACGCACCGTTGACCTTCTTCGACAGCGCCGGCAATTTCCGCGGCATCAGCGCCGACCTGCTCGAGCTGATCCGCTTGCGTACCGGCCTGCGTTTCGAGGTTCAGCGCAGCCGCAACGATGCGGAAATGATCAGGCAGATCGACAACCACAAAGCCGATCTGATTGCCGCCCTGCTGCCCAGCGCCGAACGTGAAAAAAACCTGAGCTTCAGTCGCCCGTATCTGGAAAATTCCTACGTGCTGCTGACCCGCAAAAGCGCCGACAGCCCGACCAATCTGGGCCAACTCAAAGGCAAGCGTCTGGCGATCGCCCAAGGCAATCCGCTGGTCGCCTACTTGCATGAGAATTTTCCGGGCATCGAACTGATCGAAACCCCCGACACGTTCAGCGCCGTGTCGATGCTCGCCGACAACCATGTCGACGGTGCGGTGAACTCGCTGGTGATCGCCAACTATTTCATCTCCTCGCGCATATTCGATCGGCCACTGCAAATCACCACCACGATCGGCACCAGTCAGGCAGCCTTCTCGCTGGCGACCGCACGTGACAACACCGAACTGGCCTCGATCATCAACAAGGCGCTGCTGAGCATCGCTCCCGAGGAGCTCGGCGTGATCAACGGCCGCTGGCGCGGTTACTCCACGGCATCACAGAACATCTGGCAAAACTACCAGCGCCTGTTCTACCAAGTGGTCGCAGCCGCCGGCCTGATCCTGCTGCTGTTGTTGACCTGGAACGCCTACATGCGCCACCAGATCAAACAACGCCAGGCTGCCGAACGTGCACTGAACGATCAACTGGAGTTCATGCGCTCGCTGGTCAACGGCACGCCGCACCCGATCTACGTGCGAGATCGCCAGGGTCTGCTGCAAAGTTGCAACGACAGTTATCTCGAAGCGTTCAACGCCAGACGCGAGGACATCATCGGCAAAGGCGTGATGCAGGGCACCCTGAGCAACGCATGCGAGGCCGAGGCATTCCAGGCCGATTACCAGAGAGTCATTGCCGAAGGCACTCCGTTGATCCTCGACCGGCCCCTGCACATCGGCAACCGCCGTTTGACGATTTACCACTGGATTCTTCCCTACCGCGACTCCAGCGGTGACGTTCAAGGGATTATCGGCGGCTGGATAGACATCAGTGAACGCCGCCAATTGTTTGAAAAACTGCGTGCAGCCAAAGAACAGGCGGACGAGGCGAACCGGGCCAAAAGTACCTTCCTGGCAACCATGAGCCATGAGATCCGTACGCCGATGAACGCCGTGATCGGCATGCTCGAACTGACCCTGCGACGCATCGATCCGCAACACCCCGATCGCGCATCGATCGACACGGCCTACCATTCGGCCAAGGATCTGCTCGGGCTGATCGGCGATATCCTCGACATTGCCCGCATTGAGTCTGGACGTCTGAGCCTGTCCCCGGAGTGGATCAATCTGGTCGACACAGTAACCTCCGTTGCCCGCATCTTCGACGGCCTAGCGCGGCAGAAAAACCTTGCCTTGCAAGTCGTCTTCAACCCGCCGCACCCGGCTGTGGATGTGCATCTGGATCCGCTGCGCTTCAAGCAGGTGCTGTCCAACCTGGTCAGCAACGCTATCAAGTTCACCGAAAGCGGCCACGTGCGGATCACCCTCGACCTGATCCCGGCAGACGCTGCTGGTCGAACATTGATGCAGCTGACCGTGCAGGACAGCGGCTCAGGCATCAGCGCCGAAGATCAACAGCGCTTGTTCGAGCCATTCTCGCAGGCGGAAAACGGCAGTCGGCAGGCAAAAAACGGCGCCGGACTGGGGCTGGTCATCAGTCGCAACCTGTGCGAAATGATGGGCGGACAACTGCAGTTGAGCAGCCAGCCCGGCATCGGCACTCAGGTGTGCATATCGCTGCCGCTGGACAGCCTGCCGGCAAAGGCGAATCCGCCGAAAAGCGAACCGTTGATCAAGCCTGCGACAACGCCGTTACATGTCCTGGTTGTCGACGACCATCCGGCCAACCGTCTGCTCATGTGTCAGCAACTGGAATTTCTCGGACATCGCTTCAGCATTGCCGAAGATGGCTGCAGCGGCCTCGAACGGTGGAAGGCCGATCATTTCGATCTGGTGATCGTCGACTGCAACATGCCCTTGATGAACGGCTACGAGATGACCCGTGGGATTCGCCAGCTTGAACTGCAAAATCATCGCCCGCCGTGCACCGTGCTGGGTTTCACCGCCAATGCCCAGCCGGAAGAAGTCCAGCGCTGCAAGCTCGCCGGCATGGACGACTGCCTGTTCAAACCGTTGAGTCTGACCCTGCTCGGACAGTGGATCGACGGCATCACGCCGGCTTCACCGGCCTCGGTGTTCGATCTGCAAAGTTTGAGCTTGCTGACCGGCAACAACCCGGCGCAGACCCGACGCATGCTGGTGGAGCTGCTCAAGAGCAGCCGCCTCGACCGCGAGGAACTGCTCAGGCTGTCGCCCGAGGATGATCGCGAAGCGCTGGCGGTGGTTGCGCACAAGATCAAGGGCGCAGCACGCATCGCGCAGGCCTCGCGGTTGATCGAATGTTGCGATGAGCTTGAGACCGCTTGCCAGCAAGCGCTCGCGCCACAGGAGATTGCCCGTCGCTGGGCGGCAACCAGCCAAGCGATGCTCGAACTGGCGCAGGCCCTGCAACAGCAATTGTCCCTGGCCGATCAAGGCACAGTCAGCGAGTCTTAACTATGCTTGGACGCTGAGCAGTGAGTTAAACATTCATGGAGAGCCTGCAATGCACAGCCCACTGCGCCCCGAGCAACGCCGGTTGCCGCTGCACGTGCACATCAGCGTCATGTTCACCTTTCTTTTATTGCTTACGGGCGTGGTGCTGGGCCTGTTCAATTACCACCAGACCACGCAGATCATTCTGTCGAGCAGCGAAAAGCTGTTTGACCGCATTGAGCAGGATGTACGCCTCGATCTGCAGGCAACCTATCAGCCGATCCGCAACCTGCTGAGCCTGCTGGCGGACACCCCGGCGGCCCACGCGAGTGATCTGGAACACCGCCTGCCGTTGCTCAAACCCTTCAGCCAGTCGCTCACCGATAACCCGGCGCTGGCATCGCTGTATCTGGGTTATACCAATGGTGATTTCTTCATGGTGCGCGCGCTGCGCACTCCGGCTCTGAAGGCACAGCTTCAGGCGCCGGAAGCGGCGGCCTATCAAGTCTGGAGCATCGAGCACGAGCCGCAAGGCACTGTACGCTCGCAATCACTGTTCTTTGATCAGGCCCTGACGCCGCTCAGCCGCCGCGATCATCCAGGCGAGCCATACGATCCGCGCAGCCGGACCTGGTTCAGCGACGCCCTGCAACAGGCCGGGCAAATCACCACCGAGCCCTATGTATTTTTCTCGACCCACAATGTCGGCACCACGCTGGCACGGCGCAGCGGCGAGAACGCGGTGATCGGCGCCGACCTGACCCTCGCTTCGCTGTCGACCGCCCTGGGCAAGCACCGAGTCACGCCTTCGACAGAGATCGCGTTGTACGACACCGACGGCAACGCCGTGGCCTATCACGACAGCCATCGCCTGATCGTCGATGACCGCACTGCGCGTCTGGCCAGAGTGGCCGATCTCAGCCCTGAGCTGAACGCGCTGCTCAGCTCCGACATTATCGGCAAGCGTCTGCAAGTAAACGATCGGCAATGGATCGTCGCGCGCACCAGCATCGAGGAAGGCGGGCCGAAAGGTCTGCAACTGGCGCTGCTGGTGCCGGAAGACGAATTGCTGGTGGATGCGTTCCGGATGCGCTGGCAAGGCGCGCTGATCACCCTGGCCATCCTGTTGCTGTGCCTGCCATTGGGCTGGGTGATTTCGCGGATTCTGGTCAAGCCGCTGCATGCCCTGGTCAAGGAAGCCGACGCGATCCGCAGCTTCGACTTCAGTTCTCCGCTGGCGCGCCGCTCGCCCGTACTGGAAGTCGATCAATTAAGCCTGTCGATGGCGCGGATGAAAGAAACCCTCGGCAGTTTCTTCCGCATCACCGACAGCCTTTGCGCCGAAACCCGTTTTGCCCCGCTACTCGAACGCGTGCTGTTCGAAACCGTGCAGATCGCTCAGGCGCAGGCCGGTCTGATCTACCTGCGCGAAGCCGACGGCGCGCGCATGGAGCCTTATGGACTGGTCATCGATGGCGTACCGCAGAAGCTGGAGGCGTTCGACATTCAGGGACGCGAGTTGCATAAGAACACCGGCCCGGCGTGGTTCGAGCAACTGGCCAGCGCCAACAATACCGTCAGCCATCTGGGCTTCGATCAGGCCGGCGACTTGCAGAAAATCCTCCTGGCCATGGAATCACCGCGCATTCACCTGATCGGCATCCGCCTGCACAACCAGCACGATGAAACCATCGGCCTGCTGATTCTGCTGGTCAATGACAGCGGCGCGCCGGGCGATCTGGAAAAGCTGCGCCCCGACCGTATCGCCTTCTTGCAGGCGGTGTCCGGCGCAGCGGCGGTGAGCATCGAAAGTCAGCGTCTGCAAGCGCGGCAGAAACAACTGCTCGACGCCTTCATCCAACTGCTCGCCAGCGCGATCGATGCCAAGAGCCCCTACACCGGTGGCCATTGCCAGCGGGTGCCGGAGTTGACGCTGATGCTCGCCCAGGCTGCTGCGGCAAGCCATGACCCGGCGTTCAGCGGCTACCAGCCGAGCGAGGATGAATGGGAGGCGTTGCACATCGCTGCGTGGCTGCACGATTGCGGCAAGGTCACGACGCCGGAATACGTGGTCGACAAAGCCACCAAGCTCGAGACCATCAACGACCGCATCCACGAAATCCGCACCCGCTTCGAAGTGCTCAAGCGTGACGTGTGGATCAACTACTGGCAGACGCTGGCAAGCGGTGCAGACGAAGCGGCGCTGGCCCGCGCCCGTGATAGTGAGTTGCTGATGCTCGATGACGACTTCGCCTTTGTCGCCCGCTGCAATCTCGGTGGCGAGGCCATGGCCGAGGCCGATCTGCTGCGCCTCGAGCAAGTCGCGCAACGCAGATGGCTGCGCACACTTGATGATCGCCTCGGTGTGTCCTGGGAAGAAAACCGCCGCCGGGCAAAAACACCGGCGCCGACACTGCCCGTCAGTGAAACACTGCTTGCCGACAAACCCGAGCATCTGATCGAACGCGACAAGAACGAGCTGATCCCCGAGGACAACCCCTGGGGCTTCAAACTCGATGTACCCGCGTACAAGTACAACCGCGGCGAGTTGTACAACCTGAAGATCGCCCGTGGCACGCTGACCCGCGAAGAGCGCTACATCATCAACCATCACATGGTGCAGACGATCATGATGCTCAGCCACCTGCCCTTCCCCGGTCACCTGGACAGCATTGCCGAGATCGCCGGCGGTCATCATGAAAAAATGGACGGCACCGGGTATCCGAAACGGCTGAAGCGCGAGGAGATGAGCCTGCCGGCGAGGATGATGGCGATTGCCGATATTTTCGAAGCGCTGACTGCCGCCGATCGCCCTTACAAGAAAGCCAAGTCGCTGAGCGAAGCGCTGGCGATCATGGCGACCATGTGCCGTGAAGCGCACATCGACGCGCCGTTGTTCGGCCTGTTCATCAATGAGGGTGTGTACATGCAGTACGCGACGCGGTTTCTCGATCCCGCGCAAATCGACAGCGTGGATACGGCCAGCCTGTTGCACAAGGCTGGCCTCAGCGGTTGATCAGCAGTCGGTCAGGCGCAGGAAAATCGCCGCCAGTTGCTCAATGCCGGCCTGATCCTCGGCGCCGAAACGCGCCAGCTTCGGGCTGTCGAGGTCGAGCACGCCGATCAGGCGACCGTCCTTGATCAACGGCACCACCAGTTCGCTGTTGGACGCGCTGTCGCAGGCGATGTGGCCCGGGAAGGCATGCACATCCTCGACGCGCTGGGTTTGCAGGCTGGCAGCAGCAGCGCCGCAAACACCGCGCCCGAACGGGATGCGCACGCACGCGATCTGGCCCTGAAACGGGCCGAGCACCAGCTCTTCGTTGCGATTGAGGTAGAATCCGGCCCAGTTAAGATCATCGAGCTGGTTGAACAGGAATGCGGAAAACTGCGCGGCATTGGCGATGAAGTCGCGTTCGTCCGCCAGTAGCGATTCCAGTTGCGCGGCCAACATACCGTAGCCTTCGAGGCCCTGGCCGCTTTGTTGCAAATCAATCATGCCTTGTGCTCCAGCAATTTCAGTCCCACCCAGTAGCGGGCGAATTGATACGCGCAACGTCCGTTGCGATTACCGCGGCCGGTGGCCCAGCGCACGGCGAGGATGTCCAGTGCTTCGTCGCGCTGCCAGCTCAGGCCGGCCTTGGCGGCCAACTGGCCAATCCAGTGCTCGACGACGTTGAGAAAATGTTCCTGGGTAAACGGGTAGAACGACAGCCACAGACCGAAACGGTCAGACAGGGCGATTTTGTCTTCCACCGCTTCGCTCGGGTGCAGTTCGCCGTCGACGCGCTTCCAGTTTTCGTTGTCGCTTTCCTTTTCCGGCACCAGGTGGCGGCGGTTGGAAGTGGCGTACAGCAAGACGTTGTCGGGGGCCTGCTCGAGCGAACCGTCGAGCACGCTTTTCAGCACGCGGTAGTCGCCTTCGCCGGATTCGAACGAGAGGTCATCGCAGAACAGCACGAATCGTTGCGGCAATTTGGCAATTTGCTCGACCACCCGTGGCAGGTCAGCCAGGTGATCGCGTTCGATCTCGATCAGACGCAGGCCGGCACCGGCGTGCTCGGCCAGCAACGCACGCACCAGCGAAGACTTGCCGGTACCGCGCGAGCCCCAGAGCAAGGCGTGGTTGGCCGGCATGCCATCAAGAAATTGTTGTGTGTTGCGCCCCAACTGCTCCAGCTGCCGGTCGACGCCGATCAGGTCGGACAGACGCATGTCGAGGCTGACTTCCAGCGGCAACAGGTAGCCGCTGCGACCGTCACGCTGCCAGCGCGCTGCCAGGCATGTGTTCCAGTCAATGACGGGGCGCGGTGCCGGCAACAGTGGTTCGATTCGCGCCAGAACCGACTCGGCGCGTTCAAGAAAAGCATTCAATCGGGAATCCACGTCTTCTCCTCGGGCACTTTCACAGTGATGATGACGATCCAGCGACGACATACAGATAAAATCGCCTCAGCAAGCCTTGTTACAAGGCGATTCGGGAACCTCGGTATCCCTGCATGATCGACTATGCTTGAGCAGCGAAGGGAAACGGAAGTGGTTCAACAACCCATGGATATCAAATTCACCCACCGGCTGTCTTACAAGCAAGCCAGGCTTACCGTGCTGGTCGGGTTCATTCTGGGCACCCTGCTCAGTCTGCTGCAGATCGGCATCGATTATGCCAGCGAAGACGCTTCCATCAACCGGGAAATCCTCGCACTGCTGGAAATCAGCCACAATCCGGCCTCGCGCATCGCCTATAACATCGACGCCGAACTGGCGCAGGAGCTCACCCTCGGCCTGCTGCGCTCGCCGGCGATCATCGCCGCGCAATTGATCGACAACAACGAGACCGTCCTGGCCAACGTCAAACGCCCGGAACTGCAGAGCAGCTATCGGCTGATCAGCGACTTCCTGTTCGGCGCCAAGCGTCATTTCGAAGATCGCCTGTACCTCGACCATTTGCCCAACGAATCCCTCGGCGTCCTCAAACTGGAAGTCGACACTTACGCCTTTGGCAGCCGCTTCTTGCGCCGCGCGGAAGTCACTCTGCTCAACGGTTTCGCCCGCAGTCTGCTGCTGACCGGCATCCTCCTGGCGCTGTTCTACGTGATGCTGACCAAGCCACTGGTGCGGGTCATCCGTGAGCTCAGCGGCCGCGACCCGCGCAGCGCCGAGCCGACCACGCTCGAGTGCCCGGCCGGCCACGGCAACGATGAGATCGGGGTGCTGGTCAAGGTCGCCAATCAGCAGTTCGAGAACATCGCCACCGAAATCCAGCAACGGCGCACCGCGGAAAACCGCCTGACCGAATACCTCGCGCAACTGGAAGACATCGTCTCGGCGCGCACCGCCGAGCTCAAGGCAATCAACGCCCGCCTCAGCCAATCCAACGAAGAACTGGAAGTAGCACGCCGCACCGCGCTGGACATGGCCGAAGCGCGTTCGGCGTTTCTGGCCAATATGAGCCATGAAATCCGCACACCGCTCAATGGTTTGCTGGGGATGATCGCGCTGTCGCTGGATGGCCCGCTCAACGCCGAGCAGCAGCAACAGCTGTCGATCGCCCACGACTCGGGCAAGGTGCTGGTGGAACTGCTCAACGATATTCTCGACCTGTCGAAATTCGACGCCGGGCAACTGGAGCTGGAAAACATCCCGTTCGACCTCGGCTCGCTGATCGAAGACACCGCCAACCTGCTCTCGCAGAACGCCGCGCCGAGCGTCGAGCTGACCTGCCTGATCGAGCCGCACTTCCCGGCGCTGGTACTGGGCGACCCGACCCGGGTGCGGCAGATCGTCAGCAACCTGCTGTCCAACGCGCTGAAATTCACCCGCTTCGGTCGGGTCGATGTGCGTCTGTCGGCGTACAAGGGTGGCGTGCGCATCGAAGTCTGCGACACCGGCATCGGCATTGCCCAGGAAGCGCAGGTGAAAATCTTCCAGCCGTTCACCCAGGCAGGCGCCGGTATCACCCGTCAGTACGGCGGCACCGGGCTGGGACTGGCGCTGACGTACAACCTGTGCGAGGCGATGCAGGGTCGGCTGACCATCAGCTCCGAAAGCGGCTTCGGCAGCCAGTTCTGCGCCGAACTGCCACTGCCCTCTCACACCCGCGCGCTGCCGCCGATACCGTTACGCGGCAAGGTTCTCGCCATCACCGCTGCCAGCAGTGGCTTGGCGGAATTGCTGAAAAGCCTGTTGCCGGTGTGGGGCCTGGAATACACGCAGCGCACCATTGATGATTCGCTGCTGGGCCTGAATCCGGATGTGCTGATCACCGATTGTCCGGAATGCCTGTTCGGTCTGCGCCCGAGCATCACTGCGCCGATTCTGCTGGTGACTGCTTACGGCAGTTTTCTGCCCAGCGAAGAAGCCGCCGCCCTCGCCCCCTTGCAGCAGCAAGCCCGGCCGCTGGCGCGCAACGCGCTGTACCAGCATCTGCGACGGATTCTGCAACCGGAGGTCGCCGCCCTCACCGAAGCGCAAGCGGACGCCTCGCCATCCGCGCGCCGGGGCAAGGTGCTGCTGGTCGAGGACAACCCGGTCAATCAACTGGTGGCAAAAGGCATGCTTGGCAAGCTTGGCTGCGATGTGGTGGTGGCGGGGCATGGCGCCGAGGCGCTGGATCAGCTGGAGTTCGCCGATTTCGATCTGGTGTTGATGGACTGCAACATGCCGGTGATGGACGGCTATGAAGCCAGTCGGCAGATTCGCCAGAGCGGGCGCTGGCCGAATCTGCCGATTGTCGCGCTGACCGCCAATGCCATGTCCGAGGAACGCGAACGCTGCCGCGCGGCGGGCATGAGTGACTATCTGGCCAAACCGTTTCGCCGCGAAGAACTCGCCGCGCTGCTCGATCAGTGGATGCCGACTACGCCAGCGCTTTGATTTCTCCGAGCAAGTGATCGAGGCCGGCGCGCAAGTCGTTGAGCCGGTCCAGATCAACGCCACTGTCGCAGAGCAGGCGAGCTTTCAGCGGACCGACCCGCTCGCGCAATGCGGCTCCGGCAGGCGTCAGGCTCAGGTGCATCTCACGTTCGTCGCGCGCCGAGCGCCGACGCCGGACCAGATCGATCTGCTCCAGACGCTTGAGCAATGGCGTCAACGTCCCCGAGTCCAGCGCCAGACGTTCGCCCAAGGCCTTGACCGTCGGTTGCTCCGGCGCAGCATCCTGCCATTCCCACAGCACCAGCATCGCCAGGTACTGCGGGTACGTCAAGCCCAACTGATCGAGCATCGGCTTGTAGGCACGAATCACCGCCCGCGAGGCCGCGTACAGCTTGAAGCACAACTGGCTGTCGAGCTTCAGCGAGTCACCCGGCTGGCTCATTTCAGCAAAGCTTCGATCTCGCCGCTCAGGTCCTGCGGCTTGGTCGTCGGGGCGAAACGCTTGACCAACTGGCCATCCTTGCCGATCAGGAACTTGGTGAAGTTCCACTTGATGCCCTGCGAGCCGAGCAGGCCCGGGGCGCGCTTCTTCAACTGCACGAACAGCGGGTGAGCATCGGCGCCGTTGACGTCGATCTTCTTGAACAGCGGGAAGCTGACGCCGAAATTCAGTTCGCAGAACTCGCTGATGGCGCCCTCATTGCCCGGCTCCTGTTTGCCGAACTGGTTGCAGGGGAAACCCAACACCACCAGCCCCTGGTCCTTGTAGGTCTGCCAGAGTTCTTCGAGGCCCTTGTATTGCGGGGTGAAGCCACACTTGCTCGCGGTATTGACCACCAGCACGGCTTTTCCGGCGAAATCGGCCAAGGTCTTTTGCTCGCCCTTGATGGTGGTGCACGGGATATTCAGCAGGTTGTTGCTCATGGGTCGGCTCCGCAATGGTCAGGAAGCGCAAACATAACGAGCAATTGAATTGTGTGCAATCTAATTGCTTGATAAAAAGGCGACGCGATGTCGCCTGTTTCGGTTATTCCCGCGGCTCGAGATTCAGGCACACCGAGTTGATGCAATAACGCAAGCCAGTCGGTGGCGGGCCATCCGGGAACACGTGCCCCAGATGCGCATCGCATCGCGCGCACTTCACTTCAGTGCGGATCATGCCGTGGCTGGTGTCGCGGATCTCAGTCATCGCGCTATCGCCGATCGGCGCGTAAAAGCTCGGCCAGCCGCAGCCGGAGTCGAATTTGGTCTTGGAGTCGAACAGCGGCTCGTCGCAGCAGACACAGTGGTAGACACCGTCGGTTTTGGTGTCGTTGTATTTGCCCGAGAACGGACGCTCGGTGGCACTCAGACGGCAGACGTTGTATTGCTCGGGGTCGAGCATGGCACGCCATTCTTCCAGGGTTTTCTGCAACTTTTCCATCATCACACCTCAGCGGCTGAAAAAGCCCGATCTGTACCTTTTCCACGGATCGGGCGGCACGTATGATTGCGCCTCGTCACGCGCCAGTCTGGCAGCCAGACCGGGCGCATTCAAACGGATTCTGAGCGCAAAAGCGCCAGACCTCCGCCTGTGCGAAGACGCAGCAATCCCAGTACGGTTGTCCATTTGCCGCCTGGATCGTTCATTTTCGGGATCACATCGCCATGCAGTTCAGCAAATCGAACAAGCTCGCCAACGTCTGCTACGACATTCGCGGCCCGGTGCTCAAGCACGCCAAACGACTGGAAGAGGAAGGCCAGCGCATCCTCAAGCTGAACATCGGCAACCCGGCGCCGTTTGGTTTCGAAGCGCCGGACGAAATCCTCCAGGACGTGATCCGCAACCTGCCGACTGCGCAGGGCTACAGCGACTCCAAAGGCCTGTTCAGCGCGCGCAAGGCGGTGATGCAGTACTACCAGCAGAAGCAGGTTGAAGGTGTCGGCATCGAAGACATCTATCTGGGCAACGGTGTGTCCGAGCTGATCGTGATGTCGCTGCAGGCGCTGCTCAACAACGGCGACGAAGTGCTGGTGCCAGCCCCGGACTATCCGCTGTGGACCGCTGCCGTCAGCCTCGCTGGCGGTAACGCTGTGCATTATCTGTGCGACGAAGGCGCCGACTGGTTCCCGGATCTGGCCGACATCAAGGCCAAGATCACCCCGAACACCAAGGCCATGGTGATCATCAACCCGAACAACCCGACCGGTGCGGTGTACTCGAAGGAAGTGTTGCTGGGCATGCTGGAAATCGCCCGGGCGCACAATCTGGTGGTGTTCTCCGACGAGATCTACGACAAGATTCTTTATGACGACGCCGTGCACATCTGCACCGCTTCGCTGGCGCCGGACCTGCTCTGCCTGACCTTCAACGGCCTGTCGAAATCCTACCGCGTGGCCGGTTTCCGCTCCGGCTGGATTGCCATTTCCGGGCCGAAACACAACGCGCACAGTTACATCGAAGGCATCGACATGCTGGCCAATATGCGCCTGTGCGCCAACGTGCCGAGCCAGCACGCGATCCAGACCGCGCTGGGCGGCTACCAGAGCATCAACGATCTGGTGCTGCCGCAGGGTCGCCTGCTGGAGCAGCGTAACCGCACGTGGGAACTGCTCAACGACATTCCCGGCGTCAGCTGCGTGAAGCCGATGGGCGCGTTGTATGCGTTCCCGAAAATCGACCCGAAGGTCTGCCCGATCCATAACGACGAGAAATTCGTGCTTGATCTGCTGCTTTCCGAGAAGCTGCTGGTGGTGCAGGGCACAGCGTTCAACTGGCCGTGGCCGGACCACTTCCGCGTGGTCACCCTGCCCCGCGTCGATGATCTGGAAATGGCCATCGGCCGCATCGGCAACTTCCTCAAGTCCTACCGCCAGTAATGCGCCAGCAGTGCGCAACGGATTGGCTGTTGCGCACTGTCTGATTCAGCAACACATCTTTGCTCAGCGCCTTTGCAGCCCTTCTACACTTGCGATGCGAGCCGTACAGACGTATCTGACCTAATGGCGGCGGGGCGAAAGGCTGTGTCATCCGTGTCGGAATCGAGGGTGGGAATTTTCTTTTTCCTCAAGAAACCGCTGTAGGACACAGTTTGAAATAGTCACTCGGTTGAATAGCCCGGTGCCGCACCTTATATACCCCGCAGTACGCTACATCTTTAGCTTGAGGAGAGTTCTACAACCATGATGCGCATCCTGCTGTTTTTGGCCACTAACCTGGCGGTCGTGCTGATAGCCAGCATCACCCTGAGCCTGTTCGGCTTCAACGGGTTCATGGCGGCCAACGGGGTCGACCTCGACCTCAGTCAGCTGCTGGTTTTCTGTGCGGTCTTTGGTTTCGCCGGCTCGCTGTTCTCGCTGTTCATCTCCAAGTGGATGGCGAAGATGAGCACCGGCACGCAAATCATCAGCCAGCCACGCACCCGTCATGAGCAATGGCTGCTGCAAACGGTCGAGCAATTGTCCCGCGAAGCCGGGATCAAGATGCCTGAAGTCGGGATTTTCCCGGCCTACGAAGCGAATGCTTTCGCTACCGGCTGGAACAAGAACGACGCGCTGGTCGCGGTCAGCCAGGGCCTGCTCGAGCGTTTCTCGCCCGATGAAGTGAAAGCCGTACTGGCCCACGAAATCGGTCACGTCGCCAACGGCGACATGGTCACGCTGGCGCTGATCCAGGGCGTGGTGAACACTTTCGTAATGTTCTTCGCGCGGATCATCGGCAACTTCGTCGACAAGGTCATCTTCAAGAACGAAGAAGGCCAGGGCATCGCCTACTACGTCGCGACCATCTTCGCCGAACTGGTGCTGGGCATCCTCGCCAGCGCAATCGTCATGTGGTTCTCGCGCAAGCGCGAATTCCGTGCCGACGAAGCCGGCGCCCGCCTGGCCGGTACCAGCGCGATGATTGGCGCTCTGCAACGTCTGCGCGCCGAGCAGGGCCTGCCGGTGCATATGCCCGACACCCTGAACGCCTTCGGCATCAACGGTGGCATTAAACAGGGCTTCGCCCGCATGTTCATGAGCCACCCGCCGCTGGAAGAGCGTATTGACGCACTGCGTCGTCGCGGTTGATTCGACCGAAGTGAAAAAGAAGGCCCGCAGCGATGCGGGCCTTTTTTTGTTTCTTTAGATCATGCGTTGTCGGCAAAGTCCCAGTCGCGAGCAGGCTCGCTCCCACCTTTGAAATGCATTCCCCTGTGGGAGCGAGCC